>JAGPGE010000334.1 GCA_018056145.1 Armatimonadota bacterium | reverse complement strand
TGGTGAACCGCAGACGGCGCAGGCCGTCCACCGCGTCCACGCGGCGCAGCAGTGTGGGGAAATCCACGGTATCCCCGGTCGCGGCGCATCCCCGGTAGCTGTTCACATTCTGGCCCAGGAGCGTCACCTCGGGCCGCCCGGAATCCACCGCATCAGCCACCTCCGCGACCACGTCCTCAGGCGCCCGGCTCTGCTCACGGCCACGGGCGAAGGGCACGATGCAGTAGGCGCAGAAGTTGTCGCAGCCGTAGCCCACATTGACGAAGGCGTTCACGCTTTCGGTGCGCCTGAAGGGCAGGCCTTCGGGGATGATATTGGCATCGTCGGCCAGGACCAGTTGCTGGCCGGACGCCTCGCGCACCGCTTCCGCGAGGCCGGCGATGCTCCTGGGCCCGAGGATCACGTCCACAAACGGCGCGCGTGCCCGGAGCTCGTCCTGCGAGG
Organism: Armatimonadota bacterium; assembly: GCA_018056145.1. GTDB lineage: Bacteria > Armatimonadota > Zipacnadia > Zipacnadales > JABUFB01 > JABUFB01. Next base: position 6,282 of record JAGPGE010000334.1, on the reverse strand, counting down.
TCTGCGCCACGCAGCCGGCGACCACGATGACAGTCCCCGGGTTCTCGCGCTTCTGCCGCCGGAGGTCCCCCAGGCGCGAGAAGACCTTGTGAACAGGCTTCTCCCGCACCGCACAGGTATTCAGCACGATGACCCGGGCATCCGCCGGGGAAGCCACCGCATGCAGGCCCAGTGAGTCGAGCACGCCGGCGATGGTCTCCGAGTCGCGCTCGTTCATCTGGCAGCCCATGGTATCGATGAAGTACGTGTTCCGCATGGGCTGGATTATAGCACAGTTCCCGAACCGTCGGCGGTGCTGGAGGGAACCAGGCTGCCTCCGGGGAACTAATACTCCTGCTGTGGCGCCTGGGCCAGCGGCTCCGGGCGCTCCGCCTCTCTTCGAAAGGGTGATCGTTATGTCGCGCGGATTCGCGCCGGGCAAGATCAGGTACGGGGTCATCGGATGCGGGCTGCAGGGCGAGTCGCACGTGAAGATCGTGGCCTCCCTGCCCAATGCCGAACTGGTCTCCGTCTGCGATGTGGACGAGAACCGGGCGCGCGCCACTGCCTTGAAGTTCGGCGCCCGGCATGCGCTCACAGACTGGCGGGCGTTGCTTGAGGATGATTCCATCGATGCGGTCTCCATTGCCCTGCCTGATCACCTGCACCGCGAGGCCACGATTGCCGCATTGCAGGCGGGCAAGCATGTGCTGCTGGAGAAGCCCATGGCGACTTCGGTCGAGGACGCGCAGGCCATGGTGGATGCGTGGCAGGCGTCGGGCAAACGGCTGATGGTCAACTGGAGTAACCGCTGGCAACCATTGTTCTGGTCCACCAGGGAAATGCTGGACCGTGGCGAACTGGGCGATCCGCTGTACGCCTACGCGCGCCTTAGCAATACGCTGTATGTGCCCACGAAGATGCTGTCGTGGTCCGGTTCCACGCGCCTGCCCTTCTGGCTCATCTGCCACCGATACGACATCGCCCGCTGGTACTTCAAGAGCGAGGCGAAGCGGGTGTTCGCGGTCTGCCGCTCCCAGGTGCTCAAGGGTATGGGGATCGACACGCCCGACTTCTACCAGGCCACCGTGGAGTTCGAGAACGGCTGCGTGGGCAACTTCGAGTCCTGCTGGATTCTGCCGGAATCGATGCCCACCATCGTGGACAGCAAGTTCCAGCTCATCTGCACCGCGGGCTACGTGAACGTGGACCCGAACATGCCGGTGCACACCGTGGCCACGCCGGCGCACACGAAGACGCCGGGGTTCCTATCCGGAGAGGTTGCTGGCGAGCCGCGGGGGTTCGTGTACGATGCGCTGGTGCATTTCGTCAACTGCCTCCTGCGGGATGAAGAGCCACTCATCACCGGCCACGACGGGTTGATGATCACGAAAGCGCTGGCGGCCATGGTGGAATCCGCCGAGACCGGACAGCCTGTGAACCTGTAGCAAGCCGCCTGACCTGCATTCACGATAGCGAGGCCCGCGACATGCACACGAAGTTGAGGAAGTTGCTGGACGCCCTCCTCGTGACCCACTCACCCTCCGGGGATGAGGGCGAAATGGACCGCCTGTGCCTGCCCCTGCTTGAGGAACGCTGCGATGAGGCCTGGATGGATGCCAACGGGAATCTCATCGGCAAGATCGCGGGGGAGAGTGGCGAGGGTGCGGTGATCCTGACCGCGCATAAGGACGAGATCGGCACCATCGTGCGGAAAGTCGATGAAGACGGGAAGATTTGGCTGGATCCGCTGGGCGGCTGCGTGCCGTGGTCCTATGGCGAAGGGCCCTTCGATGTGCTGGGCGATGAGGTCATCACGGGTATCCTTTGCGTGGGCAGCACCCACTCCAGTCACCTGTCGCCGCTGATCAACGACGCGAAGACCAAGGCCCTCACCTGGGAGATGTGTTATATCGACTGCAAACTCGACCGCAGGGAGCTCTTGGCGAAGGGAGTGGGCCTCGGCACGAGGGCGTGCGTTGCGCGGGCACGCAAGACGCCGCTGTATATTGGCGACTGCGTGGCCGGTTATGCGCTGGATGACAAGGCGTCCATCGCTGTGCTCCTGCGCATGGCCGACCGCATCCGGCAGGGCCGCAAGAAGCCAAAGAGCGACGTGTATCTGGGCATCACCGGCGCCGAAGAGACCGGGATCATGGGCGGCGCGTATGTCTGCCACAGCCTGCCGGTGGAAACCCACATCGCCGTGGAGATCGCGCCCATCGCGCCGGAGTACGACATACGGATGACCGACCACCCGGTGATCTTCTACAAGGACGCGGTCTTCGTATTGCACAAGGGGATGGCCGACGAGCTTTCGAAACTCGCGGATCGCTGCTGCGGAGGACACCAGCCCATGCTAGTGCGGTCTTTCGGCAGCGATGCCACTGTGTCCAGCAAGTACGGGCTCGTGGGCCGCGCGGGATGCATCGGTTTCCCGACCCAGAACAGCCACGGGTATGAGATTGGGCACCTGGGCGCAATGGAAAACTGCGCGAAGCTGCTGGCCGAGTTCGTGACAGGCTGATCGGTGCGTCGATGCGAGCCGGTTGGCAAGCGCATTTTTCACGGGCGACAATCGAGGAGGTGGTTGAGACATGTTGGTTCGACAGAGACGGAGTGTACCCTGGCAGATTGCGGGTGCCGTGCTCGCGTTGATTGCCGCGACAGTTTGCGCGCAGATGGCAGGACATGAAGGGCACGAAGGGCACGACACGGGGCAGGCGGGGGATATGACCCACGGCGGCATGGAGATGGGCAAGGGTGGTCTGATGCAGACGCCACCTGCCGCCACCTGGGCGCCCGAGGGTTTCGTCCCCTCTCGGGCGCCGCACACCGGGATGCAGATGGGCGTCGTTGAGACGCTGAACACGCCGGCGCTCGGGTACGAGATGGACGGCAATGTGAAGGTGTTCCATCTCTTCGCACAGCCCATCGAGTACGACATGGCATCGGGCAACCCGATGGACATGAGCATCGTCAAGGAGTACAACCGCTTCACCGGGCAGCTGCATGACCACTACTTCCGGCACCGGGTGCGCGTGTGGGGGTACAATGGCAGTTCGCCCGGGCCGACCATCGAATGCACCCAGGGCGACCGCATCCGGGTGATGCTGCACAATGAGCTGCCGGAACCGACGTCGATCCACTGGCACGGGATCGAGTTGCCCAACGAGATGGACGGCGCGGGGGGACTGACTGAAGCGCCCACACCCCCCGGGGGCATGAGGGTCTACGAGTTCACGCTGTACCAGAACGGCACGTTCTTGTACCACTCCGGCTTCAACATGATGAAGCAGGACAGCTACGGGCTCGCGGGCTTTCTCGTGGTGCACCCGAAGGAGTATGTGATCCGGCCCGACCGGCAGATCTGCATCATGATGCAGGAGTGGGCCTTCCATCCCGGCAACCCGAACCCGGACCTGGTGACCATGGACTTCAACTGGTTCACCTTCAACGGGATGGCTGCGCCGGACATACAGCGCATCGACCTGCGGCAGGGCGAGCGCGTCCGCATCCGTTTCGGCAATATGAGCATGGACTCTCACCCCATCCACATCCACGGCTACACATGGAAGGTGGTGGGTACCGAGGGCGGGCCTATCCCGGAGTCCGCGCAATGGCCCGGGAACACCATCAACGTACCCCCCGGCAGTACTCGAGACGTGGAGTTCGTGGCATGGAATCCGGGCCTGTGGCGCCTGCATTGCCACAAACTCCACCACATCATCAACGCCCACGCCGACGTCCCGATGGGGCTCATGGGACATGGCGGAATGTTCACAATCATCAACGTGGTCCCCTCGGATCCCGAGGCGCCCTGGCAGCACTTCAGTGAGAGGGGTGGAGAGTGATGATGCTGCGCATGCTGGCACATCGCAACGCCACCCGGGCGATCCTGGCGGCTTGCGCTATCTGGCTGTGTCCCGTCTTTGCTCTGGCCGATGACAGAGCCCCTCTGTCCGCGAATGCAATCGAGAACCCGGAGGCGCTTGCTCGAACGACGGATGTTGAGCAGTTGGTGACGGATGCGCTGGACGGCGGACTGACCCGGCATGAGGCAGTCACCGTCGCGCTGCTCAACAACGCGGAACTGCGCGCCCAACTTCAGGCACTGGGGATCGCCGGAGCGCAACTCGCCCAGGCACGGCGGTACTCCAATCCCGAACTGGATCTGTCGCTGCAGTTCCCGGAGCACCAGCGCGGCAATGAACTCGAGATCGAGCTGCTCTGGAACCTGGCGGACCTGTGGCGCGTCCCGCCACGGAAAGACATGGCACGCGCCGATTACCATCGCACCGTGGCGCAGGTCTCCTCCGCGGTACTCAACACGGTGGCTGATGCGAGGCGCGCCCATGACCAGTGCGTGATCCTCAGCGCGGTCCGCAGGCAGTCCGACGCCCTGATGGCAGCGGTCCGGGATCTGCGCGACCAGATATACGCGCGTTTTGAGTACGGCTACACGACGGAGTTGGAGCGGTCTCATGCCGATGCTGATGTGAGCCGCGCCGCGATGGAATTCGCGGAATCAGATGCCGCCGTTCGAGTGGCCATCGCCGGTCTGCGGCGGATACTGGGCCTCGGGCCGGACGTTGGCATGGAGATTGCGGGCGACTTGCCGGGTCTGCCCGATACCCTCTGGGACGAAGCGGATCTGGCCGCATACGCTCTGACACACCGGCCGGATCTTCGGGCTGCGAGGCTCGGGGTTCGGGTCTCAGAGGCCAGCCTGGCGCTGGAGCGACGCAGCACCTGGGGCGCGGTAAGCCTGGGCCCGGCATACACGCGGGAGCCTGACAGTTCAGCGCTCTTCGGGCTGGCGCTCTCCGTGGAGCTGCCAGTGGCCGACGACAACCGGGCCATGCGCGCGAAAGCCAGTGTGGAACTGCACCAGTCACGGGCCTCCCTGAGCGCAATGGAAGCCCAGGTCCGGGAGGACGTGGCGGTTGCGCTCGCGCGGCTCGACCTGGCGATGGATAACGAGCGGCTGCTGCGCACGGAGATCATTCCGGCGTGCCAGCGGGCAGTGGACCACGTTACCCTGCAGTACAACCAGATGCAGCTGAACCTGTCGGATGTCTTCAAAGAGCGAGTGGCTCTCAACGAAGCGATGAAGGAACACCTTCTGGCCCGGCTGAGACTGCAGGCGGCGCTGGTGGAGCTGGAGTTCGTTGTCGGCGGCAGACTTCCCGCCGGACCATAGCTGTCAGATCGTACGCGCACGGGGCTATCGAGAGGGGAGTACACAGTTGCCTCACTACAAGCTTGGCCCGGATACCATCGAGTACGAGGTCATCCGAAATGCGCGACGCAGGCGCTTTGAGGTCGCAGTCCATGCGGACGGCCGAGTTGTGGTGCGCGCCCCGTCCAGCGCCACAGATGCCGACTGCGAGGGCTTCCTGGCGCGGGTGGCGGACTGGCTGCGGGCTCAGTTGTCGGGTGCGCGGACGAGCGAGGACACCACGCGGCGAGTGCAGGACGCATTGGGCGCCATCGAGTTCATCGTCCGCAGGAATCCGCAGCGGCGCAGGATGGCGCTGCACGTCAACTCCCGCTCTGAAGTGGAGGTACGGGTACCCAACGGCGTTCCCGTGGCGGACATCGACCGCTTCGTGCTTCAGCATGCCGAGTGGGTGCGCGCGCGGGTGAGCCATGTACAGAGTACCTCGCCCGCGGCCGGTCCACTGGAGACAGGACAGGAGTTGCTCATCCTCGGCGAGCCGGTGCGCCTGGTGATCTGCCGGACATGCGAGCGTCGGGGCAGTGTTCGTGTCTGTGAGCGAGAGATGACCATCGCGGTCCCCCAGACCGTGAGCGATGAGAGATTGGGCCAAGTCGCGCGAGGCCTCCTGCGCCAATGGCTCAGCAATGAGGCGCTGAAGATCGTTCGCGAGCGCCTGCCCGAGTTCGCACGCAGGCTGGGGGTGTCGCCAGCGAAGGTCACCATAAAGGATATGAAGACAAGGTGGGGAAGTTGCGGTAGAAATGGCAATATCAGTATCAGTTACCGCCTGGTGATGGCGCCGCCCGAAGTGATGGACTACCTGATCGTCCACGAGCTCTGCCATTTGCTAGAGCCGAACCACTCAAAGGAGTACTGGGCGCTGGTGGCGGGTATTATGCCCGAACACCGCAGACACCGCGTCTGGCTGAAAGAGCATTCGCTGACTCTGGCGCTGTGAGGGCCAAGTGGGTCTTGGGTGCGCCGCTGACCTGTGGTAAACTGCAGGCAGGTCTCACAGCGGCACACAGGACAGGTCGCGACCGGTTCCCGAGGCCCGACGTCAGCGAGACGGATCAGTC
>JAGPGE010000332.1 GCA_018056145.1 Armatimonadota bacterium | reverse complement strand
TGGCAGCGCACGGATGCTACGTGGCCTCGGGCGGGCTGGATGCCGCCGTCTTCCACCGCTGGCATGCCTGGGACATCGCAGCGGCCCTGTGCATAGCATGGGAGACTGGCGCTGAAGCGCGGCTTGCAGCAACGGGCGAACTATTGGAGAGCCTGGAGCGGCCACGCCTTGGTGGTGATGACACGCTTATCATCGGCGGCCACGGCATCGTGAAGGCGCTGCTGGACCTACCCCTGCCGGCGGCCCGCATCTAGTGACATGCGCCGAATCGCTGTGTTATAATCCCCAAGTCACGGGCGCCGCGGGCGTCCGTTATTGATTAGTGCCGCGAGTTCACACCGTCAGAGCGCTTCGCGCTGGAGGGAACCGTGCGCCTGCGCAAGATCGAGGCCGCCCTTGAGAGGGCACTGGAAGGCGCTTTCGCCCGGGTCGCGGCGGGGCCCCTACCGCCGGTGGAGATCTACCGGGTCCTGTGGCGTGCGGTGGAAGACGGCGTGATCCTGTCGCGGGAGGCGCGCTACGCCCCAAACCGCATCACGATCCGCTTGAACCCCGCTGATGCCCAGGCGCTCGCAGGCACCCGCGAGCAGATACTGGGTGAGTTCACATCCGCCCTGGAGCAGGAGTGTGACGAGAACGGCTGGGTGTATGGGGTGCGCGTCTGTCTGCGGTTCGCGGAGGATCGCTCGGTACGTCAGGGCACTGCGTCGGTGGACTGCCGCTTCGATGACAGCCCTATTCCCGCGGTGCTGGAAGCCGAATCGGGACCGTGCGCGGGCCAGAGGTTCGAGTTGATGCCCGGCGCGGTGCTGGGCCGCAGCCCTGAGTGCCATGTGACCATTCCCGACAGCGCTGTATCCAGACGCCACTGCCGCTTCGACTGGACCCTCGACGGGTACCTGGTGAGCGATCTAGACAGCAGCAACGGAACTTTTGTCAACGATGTACAGGTTACACGGTATGTGCTTCAGCACCGCGACATGCTCTTGGTGGGAACGGTCCGTCTGCTCTTTGCATATGATTTCGAGCGGGTGTGGGCGCACTGACCGCCGACACATGGCGCCCCGCAGGGCGCCGCTTGTGGTGATCCCTCGTTGACTCCTGGAATAATCCTACTGGTCGGGAAGATCGTGTTCCTCGCGGCCCTCTACGGGTTCATCTACACCGTCTTCCGTGGGCTGGTGGACGATACCCGGCTTCTCCAGGGCGCGCCGGGGCGAGGTGCGCCGGGCTCCGGTCTCGCGCGCCGGCCTGGAAGCAAGCCGGCGGGCGGGCCTGTTGTCCTGCACCCGCCCACACCCCGCCCGGCACCCGCGGTCCTGACGCCTGTCGCTGCGCCGGTCGTCACGCCACCTCCAGCGCCAGCACCGATTGTGCCGTTGCCGACCGTACCGTCTGTCCCTCAGCCGGAGCCGGAGCCGACCATTGAACTTGCGCCTAAGTCTGAGACAACAGTTCCCGAACCGGAAGCGGAAGTCGTTGGGGCCGCGCCTCAGCCTGGACCCGCTGGCATGGAGGTTTCCGAACCGGAACCTGAGCCCGAGGTCGAGCTTGAGCCGCCCGTGGTGTTGATGCCTGCTCCCGAACCGGCCCCGGAGCCGGAGCCCGCGCCCCAGGCGGCGCTGGTTGTGCTGACTTCTCCGGAAGCCAACCTTGTCGCCGGCGAGCGTATTCCACTGTCCAACGGCACCAGCATCGGGCGGGCGGACACAAATGACATCGTGCTCAAGGACCGCTTCGTCTCCTCTCACCACGCGCGGGTGATCGTGCGCGGGGACCAGTATCTGCTGGAGGACCTGGGCAGCACGAACGGCAGTTTCTGCAACGGGGTGCGGGTGCGCGGCGAGGTTGCCCTCCAGGACAAGGACCGGGTGGGCATCGGCACCAGCGTCTTCGCATTCCGCCTGTAGCCACCCGGGCATCTGCATCACCGATCTGAACCACATGGATACCCTGCGGCGTAACGAACTTGTGCTGCTGTGCGCAGCCGGAGTGCTGACCACTCTGGGAATGGCCCTCGTGTGCGCCGCGCTTGGCGACAGCCCGCTGCGGGCCACCCGTGGGTTCTCGCTGGTGGCAGCGCTGATCGTGGTCTCCTTCCTGATGGACCTCACAGGGCAGAAGCGGGACCGCCTGCTGATGCCGGTGGTTGCGATGGCCGCGGGCATCGGCCTGGTCCTGTTGTGGCGCCTGGACCCGTTCCGCGCATCGAAGCAAATCATCTGGATGATGATGGGCAGCGCAATCATGCTGGCCACATACCTGATGGTCACCGACGTGCGCTCCCTGGGAAGGTTGAAGTATCTGACCGGCGCTTCCGCGCTCCTGCTCCTGCTTGCTACCATGATCTGGGGCGAGGAGCGCTACGGCGCCCGCCTGTGGCTAGACATGGGTGTGCTTCCGCCATTCCAGCCCACCGAGATCGCCAAGTTGCTGCTCGCGATCTCACTGGCGGGCATTCTGGCCGACCGCGGTCCGGTAATCCGCGAAGTCTCTCGGGGGCGGTTCATTCCCCGGCTGGCCGAACTGCGTTATCTCGGCCCGGTCGCGCTGCTTGTGGTCTTCTGCCTGGCGATTTTCGTCACCCAGCGCGACCTGGGTGCCGCGGTTCTGTTCCTGGGGCTGACGATCGCGGTGCTCTACATGGGCACGCGGCGCAAGACCTACGTCGTTTTCGGCCTGCTTGCCTTCGCCCTCGGGGCTGTGGTTGCTCCGCAGGTGCTGGGGTATGTGGACAAGCGCATGGTGGCATGGCTTAACCCGTGGAGCGACCCTTCAGGCGCGGGTCTCCAGCCATTGCAGGCCATGTTCGCGCTTGCCGAGGGCGGGCTTCTCGGGACAGGTCTGGGCCTGGGGATGCCTTACAAGATGCCGGCGGTTGAGACGGACCTGATCCTGGCAGCCATCGGTGAGGAACTAGGCCTCGCAGGCACTGCCGCGACCGTGATGCTCCTGGCGCTGACCACGTTCGCCGGTTTCCGCATCGCCTGGCGCTCCACTGACCGTTTCGGCATGCTCCTCGCCGCCGGGCTCACGAGTGTGTTCGCTCTGCAGGCTCTGGTCATCACCGGCGGCGTCTTGCGCGTTCTGCCGCTGACGGGCATCACGCTGCCTTTCGTAAGCTATGGCGGGACCTCGGTGATCGCGAATTTCACCGCGCTGGGGCTGTTGCTGGCTGTTTCGAGAGATTGCGGGCCCAGGCCCGGCGTCGTGCATCTGACGAAGAAAGCGTCCGCTGACCGATGAGGCCGGCGGCTGCCTGAAACCATGCGCGAGATCGACCATTTCCGAGCCAATGTGCTGAGCCTTGCGCGCGCCTTCACCATCGCCTTCGCGGTGATGGCGATCGGTCTCGCGTACTGGCATGTGGTGCGGGCTCCGCAGTTGCGGGCTGACGCCCACAATCCCCGCACCCGAGAGCGCATCAAGCTCACTGAGCCCGGGCGCTTGCTGGCATCGGACGGTTCGGTGATCCTTGAGGGCGTAAACCCTAACGGCGAATGGTATCTGGAGTACGCTGAGCCCGAGGTCTACTGCCATCTCACAGGCTACAACGACCGCACCGGACTGCAGGCATCGCTGCGCGACCCGCTGTACGGGATGGGCGAGTATGAGGACCCCTGGACACGCCTGCTGCGGGGCCGGCCCCGTGGCTGCGATGTGTATCTGACCATCAACGCCGAGGCGCAGCGTCTTGCCGCGGGGCTGATGGAAGGGCAGCGCGGCGCAGTCGTGGCGCTTGAGCCCTCAACCGGGAATGTGCTCGTGATGGTGAGCGCCCCGGCGTACAACCCAGCGTTCGTGCTTGATTCCGCCGCTGACTATGCTGCTTTCACTCAGAGCGACGAGAAGTACGAACTGAACCGGGCCTTGCAGGGGCAGTACGTGCCCGGGTCGGTGCTGAAGATCCTCACGGCCGCGGCGGCGTTGGATAAGCAGGTCGTCAGCGCCGACGACCAGTTCTCGTGCACCGGCACCCATGAGGTGAACGGGGCTACCGTGCGGTGCCGCCGGCCGTCGGGGCACGGAACCATCGACCTTGAGGAAGCGATGGTTGACTCGTGCAACGTGGTCTTCGCCCAGATCGGCCAGGCACTGGGGCCCGAAGAGTTCAGGAAATATGTCAATGCCTTCCACCTGCTGGACCGCCCGGATGTGCCGCTTCCGGCTAGCGGGGGACGCATGGCCACCATGGAAGGCCCCGAAGCCCAGGTGGAGGTTGCGGAGGCCGCATTCGGCCAGGGCGCCACGCTGGTGTCACCCGCTGCCATCGCCAGGCTCGCGGCAACCATCGCCAATGGTGGCTCAGTGCCGCGCCTGACGCTGGTCGATCACATCGTCGGCCCCAACGGCAAGGAAAAGTTCCGCAGCCAGCCTGAATCCCTGGGGCAGGCTGTAAGCCCCGCAACCGCGCGGGAAGTTGCAGGGATGATGGTCGAAGTTGTGGAACGAGGTACTGGTCGCAGCGCCCATATCCGCGGGGTCGAGGTGGCCGGCAAGACAGGGTCGGCGCAGAACCCGTCCGGCGCCCCGCACGCCTGGTTCGCCGGGTTCGCCCCGGCCGACGCGCCGAAAGTCGCCATCGCCGTCATCATCGAGCACGGCGGGGCCGGCAGTTCGATTGCGGCCCCCATCGCTCGTCAGGTCATGGAGCGCTTGATGTAGTGCGCCAGTCACATAGCCGCACCGGCGCACGCGGACACGCCGGACATTCCGGACCCAGACCTCGGAGAGACTACGCATGAGCCAGGCCAGACCGGGTATGGTAATCGCAAACCGATACCGGCTCGACGTGCTTATCGGCGAAGGCGGCATGTCCACCGTCTGGAGAGGCACCGACCTGTCTCTAACACGGGACGTCGCCATCAAGGTGCTGCGCGAGGAGATCGCGGGACAGGCCGACGCAGTGAGCCGATTCCGCCGCGAAGCCCATGCCGCCGCCAAGCTAAACCACCCCAACATCGTCCAGATCTACGATACCGGGATGGATGGAGACATCCATTTCATCGTCATGGAGTACTTGCCCGAGCCTGATCTGAAGAAGGTCATCAAGGGCTGGGCGCCGCTCCCCGAAGAACGCGGGGTGGCGGTTGCCATCGAATGCTGTCGAGCGCTTGCTTACGCGCACCGCAATGGCATCGTCCACCGCGACGTGAAGCCTCACAACATTCTGTTCACTGACGAAGGACGCGTGAAGCTGTCGGACTTCGGCATCGCCGCCGCCCTGGGCGCGCCAGGAGCCGACTCGGACGGCTTTGTGCTGGGCTCGGCCCACTACATCTCGCCCGAGCAGGTCCAGGGCAGCCCCGCCGGGCCGCACTCAGACCTGTACTCCCTGGGCTGCGTGCTGTACGAAGCCCTGACGGCGCGCACGCCTTTCAATGGTGCTTCGGAAGCGGAGATCGCTTCACGCCGCCTGCGCGAGCGCGCGACACCGATCCGCACACTGAACCCGGCCATCTCGCCGGCCGTCGAGTTCATCATCAACAAGGCTATGGCGCGGGACGTCGCTCAGCGCTACCGCAGCGCTGATGAGATGCTGGCGGACCTTGTGAAGCTCTCCGGCGGCGGCGAGTTTGAGCGCACCGGAGTCCTGGTGTCCCCGGATGCGGCCACGACGCGCCTCGAGCCCGACCTTTCCATATCTCCCTCGGGCGGGCGGTCTGGCAACATCCGGGAGCGTTTCGCGGCAGAATCCGGCGACGACGAAGCTCCAACGGTTCGTCCCCCACGAGGCGCGCCGGTTGTTCGGCCCCAGCAGGCGAAACCGGCGCCAATCGGCCCCATGATCGCAATCGGCGTTGTTGCCGCGCTGGTTCTACTTCTCGTGGTCTGGCTGCTGAAGCTCGCGTTCTACTCGGGCGACGCGGGACCCAAGGTGCAGGTACCCATGGTCAAGGGCAAGGTCCGCGCCGAAGCCCGGGCGATTCTGGAGGCCAACCACCTCGTCGAAGGGGTTGTGACCACCGAGGAAGACCCGATGCAGCCCGAGGGCGTTGTGATACACCAGAGCCCCCCTGAGGGCTCCACGGTGGAGGCGGGGACCCCCGTTGATCTCGTGGTCAACCGCGGCACGGAGATGGTGGTGACGGTCTCAGTTGAGGGCCGGACCCTCGAGGATGCCAATGAAGTGCTGGAGCGCGCTGGCCTCAGCTTAGGCGAAGTCTCGTACATCTACCATGCAACCGTTCCAGTGGGCATCGTAGTCAAGCAGAGCATCAAGCCCGGCGCCAAGGTCGAGCGGCGGACGGAGATCAACCTAACCGTAAGCAAAGGGCCAGAGCCTCAGACCACCGTGGAGCCTCCGCCAGGGAACCAGAGCGGCGCCGCGACTGTTGTCGAGCCTGAAGTCCAATTGACCCAGGACACCAACTACGTCCCCAGTACCCCCGGGGAACGCAGGTGGCAGGTCACGGTCACAGTGCAGGGCCGTCAGTTGGGGCAGGATATCCAGGTGGTCAAACAGGACGACAGCGGGGCGCGCGTGGTTGTGTTGTCTGAGAAGCTGAACCCGAGCGAGACGTACAAGGTCCCGGTGGTGACCGAGGGAGCGGCGATCATCGAGGTCATCCACAACGGGCGCGTGGTGTTCCGCCAGGAAGAGCCCGCACCCGCCGGGTCTTCTGGCGCCGGCGACATGCCGACTGGCGGGGACAGCCTGTCTGGCGAGTAAGGAACCACAACCACGCCGGACCTGTCTAACACCCGTGCAGCGCAGAAATATGGCAGGAG
>JAGPGE010000331.1 GCA_018056145.1 Armatimonadota bacterium | reverse complement strand
GGAGACGGGTACCAGGTGGAGCGTGACGGAAAGGGCGGGTACCGGTTCGTGTTCGCATACGCAACGCGGAAGGGTCAGGAGCAGAACCTTGAGGTCACCCGCGCCTAGTGCACGGCCGGGATCTCCCGGGTCTATGACCACAACGGCATGCTCGCGATGCAGGCCCCCGCCGTTGGCCACTGGACCGTGAAAGCCCCCTGCATCCTGGCGCCGGGAACAAACCGTTGCTCCGCTGAGTCTCCATTTGTGGCGTTCAGCGGAATTGCTGAAGCCGTGCGCCAGGTGCCGGTTTCGGTGACCTGCAAGCGGGGGCAGCCTTCGGCTGTGACCATCGCGGAATGGCGCCCCGAGGTTGTGGAACTCAGCAAGAGCGGAGGCGAGGCGGACATCGTCTTCCACCAACTCCTTCCCGGCGGGCGGTACGAGTTGACCGTGAACGGGACAGCGCGCGAGGCGGGAGTCAGCGGCGAGTCGCTCGCCGTCACATTGCCCGTAGGAGACGGGGCGGTCACACTGCGCCGGCTGTGACCCGGCCCGGGGGCGGCCTCGGTTTTTCGGATAATCACCCGTCATCTGAACGCCGTCCTGAGCGTTTCCGCGCCTTCCGGTCCGGCGTCTTGCCTTACAGTCCGAAGCGGGTTGCACACGATTAGCCACGGGTGTAGTGGAGCGAAGCGGAACGGAACCCGCGGATTCCGGCCCGAACCTGCTTCTGAGCCCCCGAGCTGGGGCGACACAACCACGCGGCCTCTGTTGTCCCGTGTCGAGGGCTTGTCGGGTTTCTTGCCGCCTGATTCCAGGGGCTGCGTCCCGCTTTGCGGGCCCTTGCCCTTGGCTACAAGCTGCCGCCCGCTTCGCGGGTTGTGACGCCACGACAACGGCGACGACATCCCCCCAGCCGTCCAACTGGGGACGCCGCCACCCTCCCTGACCGCTGTAACCCATGTATGTTACTAGCTCAAAGCCAGCACTGCCCCTGTGTTGACAAGCCGGCGGCGGGCCAATATACTAAGTAAACCGTGAGGGCTGAGGTGTCCTGGGGACTTGGACCGCCGCCAGCTGGTGCCGGCGGCTGTTTTTGTTGCGGCTGTGTTTGCATCCGGACGGCAGGGCCCGAGCGACGCGCGGTGCGCGGAACGCAACTTCGGGCAAACGCGTCCTGCCGATCATCGATCGCCGCAGGGCAGTTATGGTGTTTGCATGTTTGAGTCATTGACCGACCGGCTGCAGGGCGCTTTTAGGCGCCTGAGCGGGCGGGGGAAACTGGGGCAGAAGGAAGTCCGCGAAGGGCTCAAGGAGATTCGTCTTGCGCTCCTGGAGGCGGACGTCCACTACCAGGTGGTCAAGGATTTCGTCCGCGATGTCCAGAACAAGGCGCTGGGCGAGGAGATCCTCAAGGGCCTCAACCCCACCCAGCAGATCGTGAAGGTCGTCCACGAGGAACTGGTGCATCTCCTGGGCGACCAGGCAGTGCCCGTCAAAGATGCCGCGAAGCCGCCTACGGTCATCATGCTCTGCGGCCTGCAGGGCTCGGGTAAGACCACCACCAGCGGCAAGCTCGCAGACCACTACAAGAGACACGGGCGCAGGCCCCTGCTATGCGCGACCGACGTTTACCGCCCGGCGGCCATCGAGCAGTTGCGGCAAGTTGCGGCCCAGGTGGGCGTGGACATCTATACGATGGGTGAGAACGACCCCGTCGATATCGCCCGGGCCGCGTACAAGCATGCGGTCTCAGCCGGCTACAATCCGCTCATCATCGACACCGCGGGTCGCCTGCAAGTCGATGAAGAGATGATGGACGAAGCAGCGAACATCGAGCAGAGCTTCGAGGAGGTCGAGACCCTGCTCGTGGTTGACGCGATGACCGGTCAGGACGCGGTCAACATCGCCGAGGGCTTCTCGCGCAGACTGAAGCTCGACGGCGTGATCCTGACCAAGCTCGACAGTGACACCCGTGGTGGCGCGGCGCTTTCGGTGCGTGGCGTGACCGGGGTTCCCATCAAGTTCGTGACCGTCAGCGAGCGCCTCGACGGGCTGGAGGTCTTCTACCCGGACCGCATGGCCCAGCGCATCCTGGGTATGGGCGACGTCCTCACCCTCATCGAACGCGCCCAGCGCGTGGTGGACGGGGACGAGGCCCAGAAGCTCCAGCAGAAACTGATGCGGGCGGAGTTCGACCTCGAGGACTTCCGCCAGCACCTTCAGCGGGTGCGTAGCATGGGCCCGCTGGACCAGATCATCAAGATGCTGCCCGGCGCATCGCAATTGGCCGGCATGATGCCCGACGAGGTGGACGAGAAGGAACTCGACACCGTCGACGCGATCATCAATTCCATGACGAAGCAGGAGCGCTCCTACCCCGAGCTGCTCAACGCCAGCCGCAAGCGGCGCATCGCCCGGGGTAGCGGCACTACGGTGCAGGACGTGAACATCGTCCTGAAAGAGTACAAGCAGTTATCGCAGA
The DNA here is from genome assembly GCA_018056145.1 of Armatimonadota bacterium. Classification (GTDB taxonomy): domain Bacteria; phylum Armatimonadota; class Zipacnadia; order Zipacnadales; family JABUFB01; genus JABUFB01. The sequence goes on along the minus strand of JAGPGE010000331.1, from coordinate 4,310 downwards.
TGATGTCGAGCATGGCAAAGGGCAAGGGCTTCAGCATTGGCGGCCTGCGCATAGGTCCGATGAAGTAGCCGCCACCAGGCGGGTAACGCGAAGGGAGATCACAGGTCTTGGCGACTCGAATTCGGCTCAAGAGGTACGGTGCGAAACACTCGGCTCACTACCGCGTCGCGGTGATGGACCAGAAGCGACCGCGTGATGGACGCGCCATCGAGGAGATCGGGTACTACGACCCGAACACTGATCCGGCGACCATCCAGATTCAGCAGGACCGCGCGCAGTACTGGCTCTCCGTGGGCGCGCAGCCCAGCGAGACCGTGGAGAAGCTGTTCGCGAAAATGGGTATTGCCAAGCCCGGCAAGGCGGTCGCGGGAGAGCCGGCGGCTTCAGACGAGCCCGCTGCGGACGAAAGTTAGCCGAACCGAACCGCCGGACGCTGCCGTCCCACACTACACGCTAGGCGCCCGGTCTCGTTCCACACGTGGGTTCGGCGGCCTGCGAGCCGCGAATCGCGGCGCAAATGCTGGAGGCTGCCTGTGAAGGAACTCGTTGAGTATCTAGTGAGGTCGCTGGTGGATGACCCCGACCAGGTCGTGGTCACCACCGTGGATCAGGGACACACAAAGGTGTACCGGGTCGAGGTCGCTGAGGGCGATCTCGGGCAGGTCATTGGCCGCCAGGGCCGGATCGCCAACGCCCTGCGCACCATTCTCAGCACCGTCCGCACGTCGGACGGCGCCCGGCACACGGTGGAGATCGTTTCCTGACGCGCCGCGCCCAAACACCACGCAGCGACCTGTCAGGCTGACTGCGAATATCGGCGTGCCCACAGGGCGCGCTTTCTGGAGGCCAGGCAATGGATAGTGTAACCATCCGGCGCAATGTGTTCCTGCGCGCGATCGTGACCGAGCGGCTGCGCGCCGACCTGCAGGAAGAGTTGCAGAATGCCGCGGACGAGATCGACCAGCGCATCGCCGAGATCGACGCGCAGACTCGGCACTACGTGACTGACCTGCAGCGCACCGATCTGCAGCAGGCCATGGCCCTGCGCAAACGCATCGAGGCCGAGAAGCGCAACCACCAGGAACAGCGCGATGCGCTCCTGGAGCGCAAGGCACAGGTCGCCGAGCTTCAGGATGGCGCTGAAGTGCTGCGCGGCACGCTGGAGAGCTATGTTGAGATCAAGGTCGGCGACAACATCGCCGAGGTCCTGGGCGGCGTGGAGATCGTCACGAAGGACAATGAAGTCGTGGAGATCCGGCAGCGCCAGATGATCGAGGAAGAGGATGAAGCGCCCGCTACGCCCATCATCACGCCAGGCGCAGACCGCTGATCGGTAGTTGAGCGGATCCATGATTACCGTTGGCGAGATTGTGGCGGCGCACGGCTTGAGCGGGCAGGTGCGCATCGTCCTGCACACTGATTTTCCCGAACGCTTCAGCCAGATGGAATCCATCTGGGTGACCCGGCCAAACGGCGAGCGCGCACGCCGCAAGATACTTGATGTCAGCGCTCACTCAACTAAGCCGCTGCTGATCCTGAAACTCGATGGGATCTGGACCCGGGACACGGCGACCGCCTTCGTCGGTTCCATGCTCGAGATTGACGACGATGAGGCGATGCCGCTCCCGGAGGGCGTGTACTACGAGCACGACCTCATCGGGCTGCAGGTGTTCACCACCGACGGCCGGGATCTTGGGCCGCTCACCGAAGTCCTGCGGACCGGGGCGAATGACGTCTATGTGACCCCGACCTGCCTCATCCCCGCCATCCCCCAGGTGGTGCGGGAAGTGAACCTTGACCAGCGACGCATGGTCGTTGAGCCCATTCCGGGGATGATCGACGAGGACGAATGATGCGCATTGACGTGGTCACGATCTTCCCGGAGTTCTTGGACGGCCCGTTGGCGTTGAGTATTCCGGGCAGGGCACAGAGCGCCGGCATCGTGAGCATACAGGCGCGCAACCTTCGTGACTACGCCGACGACGCTCACCGGACCGTGGATGACGCCCCGTACGGAGGTGGCCCGGGCATGGTGATGAAGCCCGAGCCGCTTTTTAGGGCTGTCGAGGACCTTCAAGGGAGCGAACCGGTCCCGGTTGTGTGCTTCACGCCGCAGGGCGAGACACTGACGCAGCGAGTTGTAGAGCGTCTCGCGAAGCACCCACGGCTCATCCTGCTGTGCGGGCGCTACGAGGGCTTCGACGAGAGGGTGCGGCAGGCGCTGGTGACGGATGAAGTCTCACTCGGGGATTTCGTACTCAGTGGCGGGGAACTGCCGGCCCTGGTGCTCATAGACGCAATCGTCCGACTTCTGCCGGGAGCGCTGGGGAACGAACAGTCGCCCGAGGAGGACTCTTTCTCCTGCGGGCTTCTGGAGCATCCGCATTACACGCGACCGCCGGAGTATCGGGGCATGCGGGTCCCGGATGCCCTTGTGAATGGAGATCACGCCCGGGTGGCCCGCTGGAGACGGCGGGAGTCGCTCAGGCGTACTTTGCAGCGACGGCCCGACGTCTTGGCCACTGCTGACTTGACGCGCGAGGATCACCGATTACTTTCGGAACTGATGACCGAGATGCCCGGGGAGCACACCGGAGCGCCGGACGCCGAGTGAGGGAGTCACGATGCAGGAGATTCTGAACAGCGTAACTCAGAAGTACATGAAGAAGCGGGTCCCCGAGTTCAACATCGGCGACACCGTCCGCGTGATGGTGAAAGTCCGCGAGGGCGATTCTGACGAGAAGACCCGCCTGCAGGCGTACGAGGGTGTCGTCATCGCCCGCGCGGGCGGGGGCATCAACGAGATGTTCACGGTCAGGCGCGTCACCCACGGCGTGGGCATCGAGCGCACCTTCCCGGTGCACTCGCCCAACGTGGACGACATCCTGGTCGTCCGGCACGGCCGGGTTCGCCGCGCCAAGCTGTACTACCTGCGCTCCCGCGTAGGCAAGAAGGCCCGCGTGAAGGAGCAGTCCCGGGACACCGTGCACGCCCGGCAGGAAGCCGCGCGCGCATTGGCTGACAGGTACGCCGCTGAAGATGCTGCGGAGGCCGCGGCAGCCGCCGCCGCTGCCGAAGCCGAAGCCGAAGCCGCCGCTGCTGAGCCGGCCGAGACCGAGGAGTCCTGACGCCGATCTGATGCTGGACCGGCCCAGAGGTAAACCGCATGAACGTCTATGCGTTCGAGAACACGTGGCATGTGATTGCCCTCATCGGCGGCCTGGTGCTGGCCCGCGCGGCGGTGTCACACCTTGAGTCGATGCGGTCCCACCGTGGCGCGATTCTGGAGTTCATCGACTCCGCGCTGATTGCGGTCCTGCTGGTGTTCTGCATCCTGCGGCCATTCGTGATCCAAGCGTTCTTCATCCCCAGCGGTTCCATGGAGAACACGCTGCAGGAGAACGACCGGATCCTTGTCAACAAGTTCATCTACTACTTCCGCGAACCTCGGGTGGGCGACATCGTGGTCTTCGATGCGCCGCCCCAGGCGTCGGATGTGAAACGGGACTTCATCAAGCGAATCGTGGGCGTTGCGGGCGACCGGATTGCGGTGAAGAACCACAAGCTGTATCGCAACGGGAAGCCAGTGGACGAGCCGTTCATCAAGGAGCCGCCCCTGTACGTGTGGCCGCCCGGTGCCGAAGAAGGCGCCGAGGTGGTCGTCCCTGAGGGACACGTCCTGGTGTTCGGCGACAACCGCAATGACTCCAACGACGGGCACCGCTGGGAGATCATGCGCTCGGACGGCAGTTGGGAGCCGGCGCCCTTCCTGCCCCGGCCCAATGTGCTGGGCAAGGCGATGCTGATCTTCTGGCCGCCGCACCGCGTGGGCCTGCTGGACTGAGGCCGTAAGGCCAACTATGACTGTCACGTGCGGGCGATCCGGTTGCGGGTCGCCCTGCGTTTTCTGACTGACCGGAAGCCGGGCGGGAGTCGGCCAAGGATGGGGTGCGGCGTGCAGCAGGGAAACCTGGGGGGCATCACGGCGCTGGTCACGGGGGGCGCAAAGCGCATAGGCCGCGCCATCGCCCTCAAGCTGGCCGACCATGGCGCCAACGTGATCGTCCACTACAACGCTTCGGCGCGCGAAGCCAACCAGACTTGCGAGGAGATAGCCCGGCGGGGCCCACAGGCCTGGTCCCTGCAGGCGGATCTTTCGGACCCTGACGCCTGCCGTGACCTGGCCGCAAGGGCAGCCGGCATTGCGCCGCCGGTGCGGGTTCTTGTGAACAACGCGTCGGTCTTCACCCCCGGCCGGATTTCTGATCTGTCCGCCGACGCGTTCGACCGCCACATGCACGTCCACGCCC
>JAGPGE010000330.1 GCA_018056145.1 Armatimonadota bacterium | reverse complement strand
AGCCACAGGGCAAGCGCCGCAATGGCCAGGAAAAGGATTGAGTCACGAAGGGGCGCATTCAGTCCCCCGCCAGCGCGTTCCGTGAGAGTGATCATTGGTCGTCTCCTTCTGACTGCATGGGCCATGACTGAGAGGCAGGGCTACCCGGTGAAGTGAGCCTTGCCCTTCCGTGCGAGCAACGCGAACCTCTACGTTCGGCTGGTAACCTTCTCGCACCTGCGGGCGCCTTCCTCCGGCGTATGTGCTGATCCGCGACCGCGAACGCTGGAGACCAAACTGCGCTTGACGCCGGGCGCGTCAGCCTGATATACTGCCCTCCGTCGGTGGGCCAGTGGCGCAGGGGGAGCGCGTCTCCTTGGCATGGAGAAGGTCGGGGGTTCGAATCCCCCCTGGTCCACCAGATAACTCCAGAATCCAGGCAGCGCGGTCCACCCAGACCGCGCTGCTTTTCGTTCTGCCGGAGGTTTGAGGGAACCGTGAAGGTGAATTGGAGCCGGAGAGGAATACTTCTGTGGTTGGCCGGTCTGGCGTCGCTATCAGGAGGTGTCAGCGCTGCCGCAGAGGGCGAGTTGCGCACGGATGTTGTGGCCGTGGTGTTTGCCGCGGCAGATGCCGGTCGGTTCAGCATCACCGTCTCTTACCCGACCACGGTCGAACGGGAGCAGGCCGAAGCAGACCTGGCCACCATGCAGCAGGCGACGGGTTGGCGTTTCGCCGCGCCCCAGATTTCCACGGAGCAGGGGCTCACTCAGGTCTCCGCGATCTTGTTCGACAACCCGTCCGCCAACGGCAGCCCGGTGTGGCCGGTTGTGTGGGCGCTCAAGCGCTACAACCGGGTCACCGTGCTGCTGGCCGGCATCGGGAATGCGGGCGTGGAAGGCGACGTTCAAAGCAAGTTCGTCCGCGGGACCTGGAGCGGCGGCGGCGGGGTTTGGTGTTGCGATCTGACCGTGGCTGACCGCAGTTTCGCATCGATTGATGAACTGCGCGAGAGCCTCGGCCCACAGGCCAAGAACGGCGGTTCTGAGCCGTTGCAAAGGCGGCGCGGTTGGGTTATTCTCGCAGTATTCGCCCTGCTTGTGGGGGCGCTGTGTTACGTGATCGTTGCCCGGAGAGCCAGGACCTGAGTGGAGGCGAGACCAAGCTCCACCTGACGAAGGAGGCGTTCCGATTGGGCGTTTGGACCATGCAAATGTGGGAAGATGTGATGCGCGCCGGAGCGGAGGTGAAGGCGTCCGACATCTTCTGGAAGCCCGGCGGCGCCCCCCGCGCAAAGCTCAAGGGCGTCGTTGAGCTCGCCCCGGGAGGCCCCTGGCCCGACCTTGAGCCCGAAGACACCGAGTTCATGGCCAAGTCGCTCATGCTGCGCGAGGGCGACTGGGAACGCTTTCTCGACTTCCCCGAGAAGGACATTGGCAAGACCATTGAGGGCGTCTGCCGCCTGCGCATCAACATCTATCGCGAGCGCGGGAATGTCTGTGCGGTCATGCGGATCATCCCCCTCGATATCCTCACCTGTGACGAATTGGACCACCCCCCGGTCCTCAAGGACATCGCCATGCGCCCGCAGGGGATGGTCCTCGTCACCGGGCCCACCGGCTGTGGCAAGTCCACCACCCTCGCCGCGATGATCGACCACATCAACCGGAATCGCAAGGCGAACATCATCACGGTTGAGGACCCGATCGAGTACGTCCACAGGGATCGCAATTCCATCGTGAGCCAGCGCGAAGTAGGCATCGACACCCGCGAGTTCCAGGATGCCCTCAAGTACGCCATGCGCCAGGCGCCCGATGTCATCCTGATCGGGGAAATGCGCGATGTCACCACCATGGGCGTCGCAATGCAGGCAGCCGAAACCGGCCACCTGGTCTTCTCCACCGTTCACACCACCAGCGCCGCCGAGACGCTGGAGCGCATCGTCAACATGTTCCCGCCCCACGATAAGCAGCAGATCTGCATGCGCCTGAGCCGCACCCTCCAGGGTGTTATCTCACAGTCCCTCGTGCCTCGCAAGGAAGGGACGGGAAGAATTGCCGCCATGGAGATCATGGTGGTCACCCCGACCATTCAGAAGTTCATCGAAGAGGGCAAGCCTTCCGAGATGTACGATGCCATCGTTGAAGGTTCCCACTGGGGCATGATGACTAAGAACCAGTCCCTGCTCTACCTCTACCGCGACGGTATCATCACCGCGGACACAGCGATGTTCTACGCGGGGAACCGGACCGAGATGCGGCAGATGATCCGGCGCCTCGACGGCGAGCGCGCGGACGCCGAAGCTGCAGCGCGCAAGAAGGCGGAGGAAGAGGCCCGTCTGCGCAGGGCGAGGCAGCGCGCGGCAGGTCCGGTTCGTCCCGGACAGCCGGGTGAAGGCGCCGAAGCCGGCGCTCCGCCGCCACCGCCGCCGTCCAGTGAGTAGGCCGTCCAAAGCCCTTCAAAGGCCCCGCGGGGCCTGTTCAGGAGGTCAACCGCATGCTCGATTACACTCTGCGCGACCTGTTCGCAATGATGCCCGAGCTGAATGCATCGGACTTGCACATCCGGGCATTCGAGCCGCCCATCATGCGGGTACACGGCGACCTGCAGCGGCTTGATCATCTCTCGGTCATGTCACCCGACGACACGCGCGAGCTGATGTACGGGATCATGACAGACGCCCACCGAGAGCGGTTCGAAGAGGCCTGGGTCCTGGACATGGCGTACGAGATGGAGGGCGTCGCCCGCTTCCGGGTCAACGTCTTCTACCAGCAGCACGCCGTCGGCGCGGTCATGCGCATGATTCCGATCAAGATCCAGACGGTTGATGAACTCGGCCTGCCTCAGGTCCTGAAGGAATTCGCCATGCTTCCCCGCGGACTGGTCCTGGTCACCGGTCCAACCGGTTCGGGGAAATCCACTACTCTGGCTGCCATGGTCGACCACATCAACCGGCACCGCCGGGCCCACATTGTCACGATCGAAGACCCCATCGAGTTCGTGCATGAGGACAATATGTGCGCGGTGGAGCAGCGCGAGGTCGGCCAGGATACCACCAGCTTCAACGAGGCCCTGCGTCACGTCATGCGCGCCACGCCCGACGTCATCCTCGTGGGTGAGATGCGCGACCTGGAAACGATCCAGCTTGCCATCACCGCGGCGGAAACCGGCCACCTTGTGTTCGGGACCTTGCACACCACCGACGCGATGCAGACCGTGGACCGCGCCGTTGACGTCTTCCCTCCCCAGCAGCAGCAACAGATACGCACCCAGCTCTCGGTCACATTGGCTGGTGTTGTCTGTCAGACGCTCCTGCCCCGGAAGGAAGGCGGCGGCCGGATCCCGGGCTTCGAAATCATGAAGGGGACGCCGGCCATCCACGCTGTTATCCGCGAGGGCAAGACGCACATGCTCTACAACCTGATCCTCGCGGGCGCGGAAGATTCCATGATCTGTCTCGATCAGTACCTCGCCGACCTGGTCAAGAACGAGTACGTCACTTTCGAGGCCGCGCTGACCAAGTCGTCGTACCCGAACGAGTTCACCAAGCGCTGCGGCGAATACGCGGTTGTTCCCGAGGACGACGATCTGCCTCTGCTCGGGTACGCGGATGAGCCGTCAGCGGCGCCCGAAGGGGGCTATGTGCATGGCCAGCCCCAGACAGGGCAGTAGCCCGCGGAAACCGACCGTCCACCTCGTAGTCCGGAGGCAACGATAATGCCCGCGATGGACCTGATCAAGCTGCTCGAGTTCAGCGTTCGCCAGGAGGCGTCCGACCTTATCCTCAAAGCCGGACAACCGCCGATCTTCCGGATCCATGGCGATCTGGTGCGCATGAAAGTCGAGCCCCTTTCCGCAGAAGACGTGCGCGCCACGTGCTACCAGATCCTTGACGCGGAGCAGATCAACCTCTTCGAGGAGTCCTGGGAACTGGACTTCGCGTATGAGCTGAAGGACGTCTCCCGGTTCCGCGGCAATATGATGATCCAGCGGGGCCGCGTCACCGGCATCTACCGGACGATCCCCACGACCATCCGAACGATGGAAGACCTGGGGTTGCCAGAGATCTGCAAGCATCTGGCCGACCAGCCCCGAGGTCTTGTCCTGGTGACCGGACCCACCGGTTCAGGCAAGACCACCACACTTGCCGCGATGATCGACTACATAAACAGCCGTCTGCCCGTGCACATTCTCACTGTTGAGGACCCCATCGAATACGTGCATCCGTGCAAGAGGGCCCTCGTGAACCAGCGCGAAGTCCACGTGGATACGGAGAGCTTCGCAAGCGCCCTCAAGTACGCGCTGCGCCAGGACCCGGACGTCATTCTCATCGGGGAAATGCGCGACCTGGAGACCATCCATCTGGCGATCACCGCGGCGGAAACCGGCCACCTTGTGTTCGGAACCCTGCACACCACCGACGCCGTCCAGACTGTTGACCGTATTATCGACGTGTTCCCCCCGTACCAGCAGCAGCAGGTGCGCATGCAGCTGTCCGTCAACCTGGTGGGCGTACTGTCCCAGGCGCTTGTGAAAACACGGGACCTCAATGGCCGCGTCGCGGCGTTTGAGACCATGGAAGCGCTCCCTTCGATTCGGAACATGATTCGTGAGGGCAAGACCCACCAGATCGGTTCCGCGATCCAGACCGGCTCCCGTCGCGGCATGTACAGTCTGGACCAGTCCCTGGTGACTCTGGTGAAGAAGGGCATTGCGGATGAGGACAGCGCGCGGTCCAAGGCTGCAAACGTGGATGCCTTCGACGAACTGATGGCGGAAGATACCGTCATTGAGGGCGCAACTACCCTCGAGGCCGGGAAGGGACCGCGAACCGCAACCGCGGACGCCCGCGAGAGAGCGACCAAGGCCGAATTCCAGCGCCGTCTGCAGCAGCGCCGCGGCGGCGGCGGTGGAGGTCAGACCACCTGACGCCAACCTGCGCCACCCACAGAGGAAGGTAAATGCAGAAGCAACGCCCCCAACCCCCGAAGCAGAAGACCGTCATCGACTGGGGCGACCTTGTAGCCCGCCAGAGCACCACGTTAGTGAAGCTGGGCGGGCTCGGCGTTCTGGTCTGCCTGGGCTACTACCTCTACGCGGTCTACGGCGGAGACCTGCTCAGCAGCCCCGATGTGGGCCGCGCATACTACCTCGTGAGCACCTTCGGGCAGGCTCTCACCATCTCAGCATTTGTCTGCGCCCTTGGCCTGGTGCTCCTCACTCTTGATGAACTCGCGTATTCCGTACTCGTCGCCATCGGCGGTCTCGGGCTCATGTTCGGTATCCCGTTCATGGTCGCGAGCAACCTTGGGAACGTGACAGGGGACCTCCAGAGGGTAACGGAGCGCATGTCGCGATCGGGTTCGGAAGCCGGAACCGCGGTGCTCTTCGTGGTCGCCCTGCGCATCCTGTATGAACTCTACGTCCAGATCAAGGAGGCGCCGGAGCGCAGGCGCAAGCGGATCGAGAAGGAAGAGAGCGAGGACACCGGCGTTCTCAAGAAGCACAAGACCATCAAGCCCCCCACCGCTTTCAGCCCCTGCTGGGAGCTTCCCTTCTGCCACGACCGCATCCGCGAGATCTGCCCGGCGTACAAAGCCCGGAGGAGCTGCTGGCGTTACGGCTCGGGCTGCAACTGCGACCCTCGTCTCATCGAGCGTCTCATTCGAGCCGGCTCCACCGCGAAGGGCCCGCGGAGTGACGTCCAGAAAGCCCGCGAAGGCGCGTACATTCGCTCCGACCTCGAGGCGGACATTCCCTCCATTGAGAAAGTGCAGCGCACCATACCCTGCTCTAAGTGCCCGATCTTTACCGAGCACCAGCGGCTGAAGTTCAAGGTCGTCATCCCCATGGCAGTCCTGGCCACAGTTGTCATTATGGGTTTTCTCTACACGCCTGTCACCGACGCGTGGGACGTGGTGGCGCAGAAGATCGTGAACATCGCCGCGAACGTTGCTCTCGGAGACGTCAAAGCCCAGGACTGGTTCGGCTACCTGCAGGATGACGTCATCCGCATCGCATTCTTCATCCTGCTCTCGCTGTTGGCCTTGTCATACGTGCTGAAGTACACAGAGTGGCTCGTGCTGCAGAAGAAGTGGCTGTAGGCCGCAGGGCGCCCTTGACGGGCACAGAACACAGACAAGAGCGGGGACTGCACCTGTGTGCGGTCCCCGCTTCGGTTCTGCATATGGGTTCCAGGGCAGGCGAACGTCACTCCAGGATTAGTCGCACGAAACTGGAGCCCTGGAACAAGGTGTTTAGGATGCCCGTGAATGTCATACGGGAGACCTGTGGGATGTAGATGATATCGCCGTCTTCCAGCAAGGGGTTGCCCTTCTGGTCGCCCCGGACGGCAGTGCGCAGGGGGCTGATCTCGCCCGCTCCAAGGCGCCCGTCCGGCAGCTTGCGAACGAGAATCGCGCGGTTGGGCGCTCCCTGACGTTCGATCCATCCGCCGGCCTCTCCGAGCACATCCACCACCCGGTCACCCTTCTTGAACATGTAGTTCCCGGGGTTCTTCACCAGACCGAGAATTGTGACGCGGTGCATCGACTCCGGGACAATGATCAGGTCCCCATCCTGCAGCTGCGGGTCGGCCGGAAGCTCGGCCCCACGCTCGATCATGGACAGATCAACGAACTGCTGCTCCCCATTGCGCACGAGCTTCACGTGGTCAGTGTCCGCCATGCTCGTGAAACCGCCGGCTTGGGCGATGGCCTGGGACAGTTTCGCGCCGGATCGCAGCGTATAGTGCCCCTCCCGAGCTACCTGCCCCAGCACGGCCACTTCTGGCAACTGGAGACTGCCCACAACCACTGTGTCCCCGTCTTGCAGG
>JAGPGE010000003.1 GCA_018056145.1 Armatimonadota bacterium | reverse complement strand
GCTCAGTACCCGACGATGCCCCGAGAGTGAGCCGCGAAGTGACGGTCCGGACATCCACCCCCGGCTGGCACAGTACGGGCCTATACGCCGCGCCGGGCGAAGTGCTCACCGTACGCATTCCCGCGGACGCGACTGAACTCAAACTGGAGGCCCGCATCGGCTCCACCACCTGCCGTCTGTGGAGCCACGCGAAATGGACCCGGGCGCCGGAAGTCGATCGGCAGTTCGCCCTGAAGAGCCCCGAGACACCGATCGCCAATGCCTTCGGTGGGCTGGTCTACATTGTGGTGCCCGACAAGTGTGAGCCGCGGGAGATCGTGGCGCGGATTGACAATGCGGTGGAGGCTCCTTACTTCGTGGCAGGCGAGACCACCCTCGAGCAGTGGAAGAGCACGGTGCGCAACCTGCCCGCTCCCCGCGCCGAGATCGCCTCGGACAAGGCCATCCTCACCGTGCCCTCCGAAGTGATCCGCGAACTGGACAACCCCGCCAGCCTCCTGCGGGTGTGGGACGCGATCCTTGACCACTGCGCGGACCTGGCCGCCTTCCCCACGCGCGATCGGGTGAAGCCCCAGCGGTACTGCGCCGACGCACAGATCTGCGCCGGATACATGCACGCCGGCAACCCGATCATGATCCCCACCAGCGCCGCGCCGGACCTGGTGAACGTGGCGCATCTTGTGAACGAGGGCGACTGGGGCCTGTACCACGAGACCGGTCACATGCACCAGAACGGGGACTGGACCTTCGGCGGCACCGGCGAGGTGACCGTGAACCTGTTCACTCTCTACGTGCTGGACCGGCTCTGCGGAATGCGCCTCCCGGACACCCGGGTGTCCACGGACAAGGTCCAGTCCAAGATCCTCAAGCACATCGCTTCGGGCTGCGACTTCGACCGCTGGAAGGGCGACCCGTTTCTCGCCCTGACCATGTACACCCAGCTCATCGGCGAGTTTGGCTGGGACGCTTTCAAGCAGGTGTTCGCGATCTACCGAGATCTGCCCGAAGACCAGCGCCCGAAGGGCGATGATGAGAAGCGCGACCAGTGGATGACCCGCTTCAGCCGCCACGTGGGGCGCAACCTGGGACCGTTCTTCGTGGCCTGGGGAGTACCCACATCCGAAGACGCGCGCAAGTCGCTCGAGGACCTGCCGGTCTGGATGCCCGCTAACTTCCCGCCTGAGAACCCGCGCGACAGGCGCAAGGCTCCGAAGGCCACGGTGCTGCGGGTGTCCAGCGAGAATGAGGGCGATGGAGACGCCTCCAATGCCCTGGACGGCTTCGCGGATACCATCTGGCACAGCCGCTGGCGAGGCGATGTGCCCCAGTACCCGCATGAGCTGGTGGTTGACCTGGGCGAGGAGATGGCGCTCAGGGGTATCACCGTCCTGCCGCGCCAGAGCGGAGCGAACGGGTTCATCGCGACGTTCGCCCTGTATGCTTCGAATGACCCCGACAACTGGGGGCCGGCGGTTGCGGCGGGGACGTGGGACAAGACGCCCGACCTGAAGAGAGTGCATTTCGCGGAGACAGTGAAGGTCCGTTACCTGCGGCTTGTGGCGCAGGAGGGCTTCGACGGACAGCCCTGGGCATCGATCGCGGAGCTTGATGTGGTTCCGGCGGAGTGAATGGCGGGAGTAGGTTACAGCGGGTGGACGGCGGACTGACGAGAGCGCTGTCCCGAACCCCGCTGGGGCCAAGGGCCCCAGACCCCGCATCCTGGGGTCGTCGCGGCGGGTTGTCGCACACGTGAGCACACACTTCGCGCCGGAGCGCCCTACAGGTGCTCCTTGAACTCAGCGCGCACCTGTTCCACGTCGCGGGCGATCTGGCGCGCCAGTGCGTCCGGGCTGTGGAAGGTGCGCACGTCCCGCAGACGCGCCAGGAACAGCAGCCGCAGTCGCCGGCCCACCAGGTCCGGGTTGCCATCAGCCAGCAGGTGGGCCTCGATGGTGCGCTCCTGGATGCCGAAGGTGCTGGGTGGGCCGATACTTACCGCAGCCGGGACCCAGTCCGTCAGCTCTCCCGACCCATCATCCACATACGCCGCGCAGGCGTAGACCCCGTCCCCCGGCACGAGCTTCTCGGGCGTCGGCTGCACATTGGCCGTGGGGTAACCCAGCCGCCGGCCCACGTGCCGCCCCTCAACCACCTCGCCGGAGAGCTCGTACGGCCGCCCCAGCCACGTGTTCGATGTCTCCACGTCACCGGCCCACAGTTGCCGGCGAACCTCAGTGCTGTTGATCCTGCGGTCATCCACCAGGATCGGCGGCAGCACGTGCACTTCGAAGCCAAACTCCATTCCGAGTTCGGTGATTCGTTTCACGTCCGCTTCGGCATTCCGCCCGAAACTGTGGGTCTTGCTGGCCACCAGGGCGATGACGCCAAGGCGCTCCACCAAGATGTCCCGCGCGAACTCCACCGCTGTGATGTTCCGGAACCGCTGGTCGAAATCCACCACAAGGGCCGCGTCCAGGCAATGCTTGGACAGCTCTCGGTCCCGTTCCTCTCGAATCGTTAGGCGGACGTTGTTGGGCCCCGCGGGCCGAAACACCTGGGCCGGGATGGGCTCGAAGGTCATGACCGAGGACTGCACGCCGTATTCGTGGGCAATGCGGCAGATGTGGTTGAGCAGCCGCTGGTGTCCGCGATGGACGCCATCGAAAGCTCCTACCGCGAGAACGCGGTCGGTGCGTATGAGGGTCGGATCGTCGAGACCATTGTAGACAAGCATCGTTGAGCATGCGCCTTCGAAGATGCAGTGCGGTTCCGGCAGCGAGAGTGTCCAGGCAGTATGTGCGCTACTGAAAGACCCTCCGGGGCAGTAGCTGTTTCGCCGCGCCCTCCCTGCTCACCTCGGCAAGACACACGGCGTTCTCACCACAGGTCACCAGAGCCCATCCGCCCGGGCGCAGGTCGGGTCTGGCGACGGCATCCTCAGGCAGGCTGACGGGATTGCCGTTGGCGAGTGCCCCGGCGGCGGGCAGGTCAACGCTCACCGCCGGGATCTGCGGCAGAGCCCGGGTGAGCGGCACCATCCGCGCGGTGATGCTCTCCCGGTCGGAAAGCTCCTGGAGAGTGTTGCTGTCCTCGATGAGGTGGCCTCCCTGGGATGTGCGAAGTAGGAACCCCAGGCATGCGCCACAGCCCAGCCTGTCCCCCACCATCTCCGCGAGACTGCGGATATACGTGCCCTTGGAGCAGTGGACTTCGCACAGCACCCGGGCGCGGTCGCCGGGCTCGAAGTCCAGCAGCTCGAAGCGGAAGACCTGAACCATGCGCGCGGGGCGTTCGACATCCTGTCCCTGACGGGCAAGATCGTATAGCTTGCGGCCTTCGTGGCGCACGGCGGAGAACATCGGCGGGACCATCTCAACCTCCCCCGTGAGTCCCTGTAGCACCTGCTCCACGGCCTCCCGGCGGACGGCTGCGGCGGAAATCTCCCTCACTACCTCACCTTCGAGGTCCAGGGAATCGGTGGACAGGCCCAAGATGAACTCCGCCCGGTAAGTCTTGTCTTCCTGGAGGAAGAAGTCGCTCACGCGGGTAGCGCCACCGAGGGCGAGTAAGAGAACGCCTCCGGCGAGCGGGTCGAGGGTGCCGGTATGCCCGACCTTCGCGCCACTTACGCGGCGCACCCGGGCCACGACGTCGTGGGAGGTCATCCCCGGCGGCTTCAGCACATTGAGGATTCCGCAAATGGACTGGCTCATGGAGACAAGTCGGCAAGGATCTCGCGCAGTATGGATGCCGTCGCTTCTCCGGCGCTCGACTCCAGCTCGCAACCCGCCGCCAGCCGGTGCCCGCCTCCACCGAACTTGCGGCAGACGGAAGCGACGTCCGCATCCTGGGAGCGCAGGCTGACGCGCCAGAATCCAGGGCGCTCCTCGCGCAGAAGCATGGTGACCCGGGCTTCGGCAATGCGCTTGATCTCGTCGATGATCCCGTCAGTATGCTCGGGGAGTGCGTCCGCCGCCTGGAAGTCCTCGAGACTGAGGGTGGCAACGAGCACCACCCCGGCCTCGAGCCTCGCCGACGCCAGCGCCCGACCGAGTAGGCGCGCCTTGGCGAAAGGCATCTCGTCCGCCGCACGGCGAGCGATCTCAGCGGGGTTCGCGCCCGCTTCCACGAGATCCGCCGCGGCCCGAAGAGTTTCCGGACTGGTGTTCTGGAACCGGAAGACCCCGGTATCCGCGGCGATCGCACAGTACAGGCAGGTGGCCATCGATGCGTCGAGTTCCACGCCGAGAGCCCGAATCAGCTCCAGCATGAGCAGACCCGTGGCCGCTTTGCTCCCGTCGCACCAGTTCACCTGGGCGAACTCATTCTCGGCCGCATGGTGATCGACGTTCAGGGTGAAGGGCGCAGCGAAGAACGCCTGCTCCAGGTCCGCAAGCCGCCCCGGTCCGTCACAGTCAAGGGCGATGGCGCAGTCGACGGCCTGCGACGGCAAAACGGTCTGGATGGTCTCGCTTGTTGGGAGGAACTGGTAACGCTTGGGGCAGCCCTCCGGCAGGACGCAGACGGCCTCACAACCCAGCCGTGATAGCGCCAGACGCAAAGCCAGCATGCTGCCGATGCCGTCACCGTCGGGGTTCTCGTGGGTGACAACGAGGACACGCCCACAGGCCCCAAGCCGGTCAGCGATCGCCCGTACGCTGGAGAGCTGGGGACTGTCGCCAAGGCTACTCTTCGGGCTCAGACTCATCGCTGTCGGCAAGCTCCTCGGCAGACTGCCTCAGAAGGATCTCGATCCGCTGAGCCCGTTCGGCGGTTTCGTCGAGGCGGAAGTTCAGCTCGGGGATGCTCTTGAGCGTAATGCGGTCCGCCAGCACCGCGCGGATGTACTTGTGCCCGCGCCGCAGGGCCTTCATCGTAGACTGCTTGGATTCCTCGTCGCCGAGAACGCTGACGAACACTTTCGCGTGCTTCAGGTCCGCAGTCACCTCGACGCCGGTGACCGTTGCGAACCCGATCAGCGGATCCTGCAGCTCGCGCCGCATGATGTCAGCGATCTCTTCCTGCAGGAGCCTGTTGACGCGGAGTTGTCGCTGGGTGGGCATGGCGGTCCCTCCTTTACGGAGGCAGATGGGTCAGAAGACCTCGATTTCGCTGTCCTCCACAACCGCCCGAGGGTCGCTTCGCACCGCGTCAAGCACCGCCTGGAGCATCTCGCGCACGTGTCCGCCGTCGTTCGAGACGCAACTAAACCCCAGTTGCGCGCGGCGGCGGCTGTCTAGGCGGTCAACTTCGGCGGCGGAAACATTGAAACGGACAGTCAGGCGGTCCAGGAGGCTGCGGACCACCTGCCGCTTGTCTTTTAGAGTGATCGAGTCCGTGACCGTGATGTCAACGGTAAGCAATCCCACACGGGCGGGCATCGGGCTTCACCCGGAGCGCAGGCACCATCAGACGCGCCTAACGCGCCGACTCATTCATCGGACGGAGCGGGAGTTTGCGTTCCTTCTCAACCTTTTCCCAGACCTCCACGATATCGCCGCGCTCCCAGCCCCGGAAGGCCGAAGTGGAGATTCCGCATTCGTTGGGTGCGTCCAGCGACCGGATGTCCTGGTCGAAATGCTTGAGCGACTGAAGCGGCCCGCGGAAGATCTCCTCGCCATTGCGGAAGACCCGCATCTCCGCCCCGCGGCGCATGGTTCCGTCAGTGATGCGGCAACCCGCGATAACGCCGATTCGTGAGACGCGGAACAGCTCCAGGACCTGAGCCTTGCCGAGAAGCACGTCTTCGTATACGGGTTCCAACAGGCCAAGAAGCGCGTGCTGGATGTCGTCGAGCACTTCGTAGATCACTTGGTACAGGCGGATCTCGACGCCCTCATTCTGCGCGGTCTGGCGGGTATTGGCGTCCACGTCGACGTGGAATCCGATGATGATGGCCTCGGACGCCCGCGCGAGCATGACGTCGGATTCGGTGATGTCGCCCACACCTGTGGCGACTACGTTGATGTCCAGCCCGTCAAGCCGCGCGTCGAACTCCGCCAGCTTGCCTTCGAGCGCCTGGACGGTGCCCCAGACGTCGCCCTTGACGATGACATTGAGCGCGGCCTGGGCGGCGCCCTCGGCGTCCTGGAACAGGTCGCGCAGGGAGATGCCACTGACGCCGGCCATCTCCTGGGCGCGCACAGCCTGCTCGCGCTCCTCGGCGATGCGCCGGGCTTCCTTGGGGTTCTTGGCGCGGGTCATGATCTCGCCAGCTTCGGGCATTCCGGTGAGGCCAATGACTTCCACCGGCGATCCGGCGCCCATCTCCTTGACCGAGCGACCGGTCCAGGTGCGCAGTCGGCGAATGCGTCCGTGTGCAGTGCCGCAGACCACCGAATCGCCCACCTTCAGCTCGCCCTTGCGGATCAGAACCGTGCAGACCGTTCCCTGGCTGCTGTCCAAACTACACTCGATCACGATTCCCGCGAAGTCAGCATTGGGCTCAACCCACAGGTCCTGGACCTCAGCCACGAGCAGGATCATGTCCACCAGTTCGTCGAGGCCTTCGCCAGTCAACGCGGAGATCGGGACGACCACAGTGTCGCCGCCCCACTCTTCCGGCACAAGCTCGTGCTCGAGAAGCTGCTGCTTGGTGCGTTCAACATTGGCGCTGGGGTGGTCAATCTTGTTGATGGCGACAATGACCGGGACTTTTGCAGCCTTCACGTGTTTGATGGCTTCGACAGTCTGCGGCATGATGCCGTCATCGGCTGCCACGATCAGGATCGCGATGTCCGTGACCATCGCGCCACGGGCGCGCATGGCGGTGAAGGCTTCGTGCCCCGGGGTGTCGATGAAGACGATGCGCTTGCCGCTGTCAGTCTCGATCTCGGATGCGCCGATGTGCTGGGTGATTCCCCCGCTTTCGCCTGCAACGACGTTGGTCTTGCGCAGGGAGTCTAGCAGCGTCGTCTTGCCGTGGTCAACGTGTCCGAGAACGGTCACCACCGGAGGGATCTCGATGGCATCCGGGGGCCGTTCCCCTGTGGGCCGCCGCACCAGTTCCGGCAGAGGAACCACTTCGCCGGCCTTAGCGCGCCGTGCACGCTCTTCTTCCTCTTGCTTGGCGAGTTCAGCCAGCTGGCGCTCGAGTTCGGCGAGACCGTCCTGCTCGTCGTCAATGCGCGACGGGCCGCGGCGACGATAGTACTTCTCCGTCTCCTTGTCCTCGCGGGTGAGGACGCCCTCGTCCTCTTCCTTCTTCGAGCTGGCCTCGACCTCGATTTCCACCTCGGGCTCCACCGGGACCGCGGCCTCTGGCGGAGGGACGTCCCGGATGGCGCTGACGGCCGCCTTCTCCTGGGCAGCAGCAGCGGCGGCAGCCGCGGCTTCCTTGGCGGCAGCTTCCTCCGCCGCCTTTTGGGTCGCCTCACGCGCCGCGCGCGCCTGCTCGGCCAGAAGTTCCTGGACAGCCCGTGCGGTCTCCTCGTCAATGGACGTGGCCGGAGTGACCTTAGTTACGCCCAATTGTTGGAGAGCGGCCACGAGCGCCTGGCTCTGGAGCCCAAGTTGCTTTGCAAATGCGAATACGCGAACCTTCGCCAAGATCGGACACCTCCGCGGAAACGTCCCGCTTACCTTTTGGCGCACAGGGCGCCGTGCGTCTGGGTTATCGTCTGTTAGCGCAGCTTTCCTACGCCTGGCCCGGCAAGCCCTATATCACATCATCAGGGTCAGGCGGCATGTCATCGGCCACGCCTGCCGCCGCGGGGAGATCCTCTTCCAACGCGATGAGCAGGTCGCCGGTCTCCAGGTCCTCGAGGGTTGCGTCGCCACCCAGGAGCATGTCGCGGATGCGCTCCGCCTGCTCGATGTCAATGCTGCTGGCGTGGCTCGTGACCTCGATGCCCTCCTCCTGGAGGATCTCCACGAGGTCCTTGCTCTCGACTTCCAGCTGCCGGGCCAGCTCGTAGATCCGGATGCGGCCTTCGGTCCCGCCCTCGATGGGCTTCTCCTGGGGCACGGGCCGGGTGGTCTCGATGGCCTCAACGATCTCTTCCGGAGCTTCGGCCCACTGGGTCTCGCTGCGGATGTCAATGCGCCAGCCGGTCAACTGGGCCGCCAGGCGCACGTTCTGCCCGCGCCTGCCGATGGCCAGCGAAAGCTGATTGTCGGGAGCGATGACGATCGCCGCGCGCTCCGCCTTGTTCACGATGACCTTGCTGACCTTCGCCGGCGACAGCGCGCTCTTCAGATACTCCTCGACATTGTCATTGTAGCGCACGATGTCGATCTTCTCACCGCGCAGTTCGTCGACGATCGCCTGCACACGGGCGCCGCGATGACCCACGCACGCACCGACAGGATCCACCTGCGGGTCACGGCTGAGGACCGCAACCTTGGACCGCGCCCCGGACTCGCGGGCCACGGACTTGATCTCCACGATGCCGTCGTAGACCTCGGGCACCTCAAGCTCGAACAGTCGAACCACGAGCTGTGGATGAGTGCGAGAGACGATGACCTGCGGGTTCTTCGTGGTGCGCTTGACGTCGAGCACATACACCTTGACCCGGTCGCTGAAACGGTATGGCTCGCCGGGGATCTGCTCGTGTGCCGGGAGGATCGCTTCGACCCCGTCCACGGCGATGTAGACGTTCCGAGCGTCGCGCCTTTGGACCTCACCGGTACGGACTTCGCCCACGCGGCCGCTGAACACGTCGTACACGATCTCGCGTTCGGCCTCGCGAATCCGCTGCATGACCACCTGCTTGGCGGTCTGGGCGGCGATGCGGCCGAACTCCTTGGTGTCGATCTCGTGCTCTTCGTAGCGAACTTCCTGCTGAGCGGCGAGGGCTTCCATGGTCTCCTCGCCCTCCAGTTCAACCTGCGGATAGATGGGCTTGCGAGCGATCATGCGAACCGTCCCGCGCGCTTCATCAATATCCAGCCGCACTTCCTCAGTGGTGCCGAAATGCTTGCGGTAGGCGGACTGCATCGCCGCCTCTACCGTCTGGATCAGAGAGGCTTTCGGGATCCCTTTCGCCTTCTCCAACTGGTCCAGCGCCTCGAGGAACTCCCCGTTCATGTCAGTCAGTCAGCTCCCTGCGTGTTTGCGTTGTCGCGAGCGTCATCCCGCCAGCAGTTGGCGTTCCGAGCCCTCGTACCAGCCGCACAAGCCCGACGATCACGCCAGGCAAGACGTACCGGATCAGTCTTCCTCTGCGTCCTCGTCGTCCTCGTCGAGGTCCAGGTCGTCCATCCCATCCTGGTCATCCTCGACGTCGAACTCTATCTCCTCGCCGGCCCCTTCGTGGGCGCCAAGCTCCGCGTCCCAGTCATACACGAGGCGGGCGGACTCTATGTCATCGGTGGCGATGCTTACCGTCTGACCGTCGATATCAAGCTCCACGTACTGGTCGGCGAGGCCCTTGATCACGCCTGTATCCGTCCGGCGCTTACCGTCCGGGCCAGTGTGGCGCACCGCGGCTTTCTCGCCGGCGAACCGCTGGAAGTCCGCGTCCTTCACAAGCGGCCGCTCAACGCCGGGCGATGATACCACCAGCGTGTAGCGACCCTCAATCGGGTCAACGGCGTCCAGCAGCAGCGACAGGCGGCTGGACATGTACTGGCAGTCGGCCACCGTGACGCCTCCGGGCTTGTCCATGAGGACCGTTACGGTGCGGTTGCCCCTGCGCCCGCCGACCTTCAGGTCAACCAATTCGAACCCGAACACCGTGAGTGTCTGGTCGATCTCGTCGAATATCTTGTCCTCGAGCGGGTTGGCCTTACGCTTCATCCGTCCCTCATCCGTCCGCCCAAACAAAACGGAGTGGGTGAATCACCCACTCCCAGGAAACGGCCCCTGAGACTTCTCCTACTGAGTTAGATTATACCCGCAAAGTCGCGCCCATGCAAGCCCAATTCGCCAAGAATCGCGCCAAGTTGCCACTTTCGGGCGAGATTCCGGGGCTTCCCAGCGCGCGAAGCGGGTCGCGAGGAACGATAGAGGGAAGGTCTGCCCGCGGTCTGCACCGAACCTTAACAGTCCAGAAACGAAACCCTAACCACCGCACCCGCTCTCCGAAGCCCGAACGAAGAAAGGCGAGCCGCATGCGATCTGTAAGGCTTCACGGCCTTCTCATTCTTGCTGCCTTCAGTTGCTCTCCGAATGGCCTGGCGCAGCCCGTAATCACCGTCGAAGGCGACGCCCTGGTGGGACCGGCCGGCCCAATGCACCTGCGCGGCGCCAACTGGGGGTGGTGGGACTGCGTGGAGTCCGGCGACGGTGCGCTCATGCAGGCCTGGGGAGCGAATGTAGTGAGGATCGCTTTCTTCTACACGAAGATCACGCATGCCCCGACTTCGGACGAACTCGGCGGACCGGGCCTCGCGCTGCTCGACGCCATGTGCCGCTGGGCCGAGGAAGCCGGCCTGTACTTCATCCTAGACTGCCACGAGCCGCCCGGCGGCTGCAATACGGCGGAATGGTGCGCTGGAGGCGCCAATCGTCTCTGGTCGGATGAGGGCCGCCAGGTACGCTTCATGGAGATGTGGCGCGAACTGTCCCGTCGGTACAGGCACTACGACCACCTACTCGCTTACGAACTCATGAACGAGCCCTGCCCTCCCAAAGACTACCCCGCGGCGGACTATCGGGCAATGTGCACTCGGCTGGTGGATGCCCTGCGCGAAGAAGACCCGGGCAGGCCCTGCGTGGTCACCGGGCTCAACTGGGGTGGGCCGGGGTCCCTCACCGACGACATCCTCCTGGACCGGCCCGGGATCATCTACACCTTCCACTTCTACCACCCGGGCATCCTGACACACTACCGGGGCGGGGATTACAGGTACCCGGGCACTGTGCCCCTCGGCACCAGGTGGATCGCGAACAGCCCCGAGGATTGGGGCCCCGACGGCACCCGCGACTGGGCAACGCTGGAGAAGAGCTTCACCGCGCCTGAAAACGCCACCCGTGGACAGGTGATGCTCCGGTCCTCCGGCAACAGCGGGACTGCCTGGTTCGATGACGTCGAGCTTCTCTGTGACGGAGAGCCGGTGGAGTTCAGCGACAACCGGGCCTTCCCTCCCGACATGCAGAGCCGCGACTGGCAGAGGGAGCGGGCCACTTCCGGCCAGTTCGCTTGGGACCCGGACCAGGGATCGGAAGCTCCCGGGGCGCTGCGCATCAGCGGCACGGACTCCTACGACGCCTGGGTCTGCGCCAGGGGCTTCCAGGTCCAGCCGGGCGCGATGTACACGGTCCGCTGCCGGGCGAAACTTGAGAACGCCACGGGAAGCACCTACCCCATGGTCGCGTGGTTCGAAGCCACCGAACAGGCGATCGACCGGGACTGGCTGCGCGAGCAGATGGTCCCGGCCTTGGAGTTCTCCCGGCGCAACCAGGTGCCCCTGTACTGCGGCGAATTCGGCTGCAGCCAGGGGCTGCCCGACGGCTCCGGCCTGCGCTGGATGCAGGACGTGGCCTCGATCCTGAACGAGGAAAGGATACACTGGACCCAGTGGAACTGGCGCGAATCCACGGGCCCGGGGAGCATGGGCGTGTGGGTGAAGCGCGCCGACGGTTACTATGGCCTCAATGGCGGCTTGTGGCGCGTCCTGCGGGATGCGTGGACGGACTGATCCCCGGCCCCGGCCGGTCCTGATACGAGGTGATCTCGCGATGTCACGCGTGAGCATGCTGTTTGACAGGTACTTCGCCGAACTCTGCCAGTCCCTGGAGAGCGGCGGAGCGCTCCTGGTGTCTCTGGATGAGGACAACCGGCCGAACCCGATGACCATCGGCTGGGCGCAGTTGGGGATCATCTGGGGCAAGCCCATCTGCACCGTGCTGGTGCGTCCGTCCCGGTACACTTATGGCTGCTGCAACTCCACGGGGGACTTCACGGTCAACATCCCCTACCCCGCGCAGGCTGACGAGGTGCTCTTCTGCGGCAGCCAGTCGGGCCGCGACTACGACAAGTTCAAGGAATGCGGGTTCACCGCAGTCCCCGCGCAGTCCGCGGAGATCGCCTCTCCGTATATTGCCGAATGCGGGGTGGCGTGGGAGTGTCGCACGGTGGGCCATACCGACCTTGTGCCCGAGAATCTCGCAGCCGCCATCTGCGAGGGCTCCTACCCGCGGGGCGACTATCACCGGGTCTACTTCGGCGAAGTGCTCGCCTGCCACGCCGACCCGGATTTCGAGGAGCGGTTCGGGCAGTACTAGCGATGCATGCCGGGCCATGCCCGGAGACGGCCATCACCCACAGGGGGTCACGGACCCCAGCGCCCGAGAGCCGTGACGAGGGAGGCCCACCATGTTCCGCAGACTGGGTCTTGTCGCCGTGCTGCTTGCCCTTTCCAGTCTGGGCGCGGCTGCCATTCCGTACAGCGTTGAGGGCAGCCGCATCACCTGCGGCCAGGCGCGGTTCACCGTACTGTCCCCCACCTTGCTGCGCCTAGAATATTCACCGAAGGGCCAGTTCGTGGACCAGCCCACGGTTCTCGTGCTGGACCGCAACTTCCCCGAATGCCCTTTCAAGGTGGAGGAGCAGGACGAGTGGCTGGTGGTGGACACGGGCCAGCTCGAACTGCGCTGGCTCGCGGGCGCGTGGCCCTGGGATGACACCAACCTCATGATCAGCTGGCATCACGGGGACAGTTCGGGCACCTGGCGGCCAGGGACGAAGGACACCGGTGACCTTGGCGGCACCCGCGGCGCGCTGGACGGCGTGAACCGTAGCAACCTGCCGCGGGTGGGCGACGGGCTGCTCAGCCGCGAGGGTTGGACACTGCTGGATGATTCCCAGCGCCCGATCTGGCTAGGCGAGGAAGACTGGCTGCAGGACCGCCCGGACTACGACTGCCGCGACTGGTACTTCTTCGCCTACGGCGCCGACTACGGCCACATGCTGGCCGAATACGTACGCCTCTGCGGGCGCATCCCCATGTTGCCCCGCTACACCTGGGGCCCCTGGTTCTCTCGGTACTGGGAGTACACTGACAGCGACCTGAAAGCCATCGTCGAGCGCTTCCGCAAACTGGGTATTCCCCTCGATGTGCTCGTGGTGGACGTGGACTGGCACAAGTACGGCTGGGAGGGTTACGACTGGGAGGAGAAGTACTTCCCCGATCCCGAGGGCTTCCTCGCGTGGGTGCATGACCAGGGCGCATACGTGACCCTCAATAACCACCCGGGCAGCCCCTTGCCCGTGGAGGATACTCACCACGCCGAAGCGACCAGGGCCGCCGGGCTGGGCGACGACGCGAAAGACAAGCCCCTGGCCTGGGACCTGGCGGACCAGAAACTGAACCGTGCCTTCGTCGAAGCGGTGCACTGGCCGCTCGAGGAGATGGGCGTCGACTTCTGGTGGATCGACGGAAATCCAGCGGCCAACAAGCGCGGGCTGAATGCCACCATGTGGTGCGCGAAGACCTACTACGACGGCACCGCGCGCCGATCCGGAAAGCGATCGCTCACCTTCAGCCGATACGGAGACCTGGGCCAGCACCGTTACCCCACCGGTTTCTCGGGCGATGTCTACTCGCAATGGGAAGTGCTGGACTACGAGGTGCCCTTCACCCTCAGAGCCGGGAACGTGGCGTTCCCCTACTGGTCCCACGACATCGGAGGGTTCATGGGCAACCGGCTGGACCCCGAACTCTACGTGCGCTGGTGTCAGTTCGGCGCCCTGAGCCCCGTCCTGCGGCTGCACAGCAACCATGGCATCCGCGAGCCCTGGGAGTACGGGGACGAGGCGCTCAGGATCGTGGGCGACTTCTTCCGCCTGCGCCACCGAATGTACCCCTACCTGAACACCTGCCAGCGCGAGGTGTATGAGACTGGCATGCCGCTCTGCCGCGCGATGTACATGCACTGGCCCAGTGCGGAGGAAGCCTACCGGTTCATGGGCCAATACATGCTGGGGCCGAACCTGCTGGTCGCGCCGATTACCGAGCCCGGCCGGAACGGTGTGGCCACGAAACAGATCTGGCTGCCCGAAGGCCTGTGGTGGGACTACTGGACTGGCGAACCCCTGCAGGGCCCCCGGGTAATGGCATACCAGGCGCCGCTCGACCGCTGCCCCATCTTCGCCCGCGCCGGCGCGATTGTCCCCATGCAGCCTGACATGGACTATATGGGCCAAAAGCCCGCCGACCCCCTCACCGTCCACATCTGGCCGGGCGGGAACGGTTCGCTGGACCTGTACGAAGATGACGGTATGAGCATGGACTACACCGGCGACGCGTTCACGCGCACGCCAATCTCAGTATCCCAGTCCTACGGTGACCTGAGCGCGGAGATCGCTCCGCGCGCGGGGGCTTTCGAGGGCGCTCCGGGCCCGCGGTGTTGCCGGCTGGTGTTCCATGGGGTCGATGAGCCCAGGCTGGTCAAAGCAGACGGCGAGATCGTCGCTGTACGCACTGGTGCGGGCGACGACGCCCCCCTTGACCGGGCCTGGGCGCGGTACTCCCAAGAAGACGCCCTGCTGACTGTCAACCTTCCGGGTGTGGACCCGGCGAAGGGCATCAAACTCGCGGTGACCGGGGCCGCTGACGGGGAATCCCAGGCCAGGCGCGTCCGTCTCAAGGTTCTTCTCACCTGCGCCGAAAACGCCGGGCGTGTCGCGCGGGACGGTGGACTGCCGCCAGACCTAACGGCTTGCATCGATGGCCTCAGGGAATCGTGCCGCAGCGCGATGGCCGGAACCGTGGACGAGGACGCCCCCCTCCGAGCCCTGCGCGAGGCCTGGCAGGCGCTGGCTTCAGCCACCGGACAGGACGATGCGCGGCATACCGCGATGTCGGCCCTCATCGGGCTCAACGCCCACTCCGCAATCAGCGCCGGTGCGGATGAGCGTGCCCGCCGGGTGCGGGTCACGGTGAGCAGCAGCTTCAGTCTGCCCGGAGCGGAACTGGCGCTGACGCCAATGCTTCCGCCGGGATGGATAATGGCCGGGCAGGCTGACGGGGCACTGACGCTGTTTGACCGCGGCGCCGGAGGCACGTTGGAGTTCGCCGCGGTCGCTCTTCAGAGAGAGCAGAACCCGCCAGTGGGCCTCCTGCCCTTCGGGGCCGTGGGCACGGTCGCTTGGGCTGGCGGTTCATTGCCGGTTCGGGCCATCACCGGTCTTGACTGCACATTCGTGCAGCAGTGGCGGATCATCGGTCCTTTCAGCAACCGCGACGGAGGGGGCCTTGAGACTGTCTATGAACCAGAGACCAATCTTGATGTGGCCCGCAACTACTCGGGCATGGATGGCGAGGCGAAGTGGGTCAAGACTGGCTGGCGCCTTCCGGATACCAGTGGAGACGCCCCGGTGTTCATCAACCTTGAGCCGCTCATCACGCCCAAAGATAAGGCCATTGCGTACGCAGTGACGTACCTGGTCGCGGAACGGGACATGGACGCGGTGCTGTGGGTAGGCACGGACGATGGCTGCAAGGTGTGGCTCAACGGTGACCTGGTTCTCTCCCACCCCGAGCCGCGGCCGCCGGATCCCGGCCAGGACCAGGTGCCCGTGAGTCTGCGGCGGGGGAGGAACACCGTGCTCTACAAGGTCGCCAATGAGTTCGGGCAGTGGGGTCTGTACCTGCAGGTGCTTGGGCCCGACGGAGCGCCGCTCAACGGACTGACCAACACAATCGACGCTGACGGATGATCCCAGGGAGGATCGGGGGCGCAATTGTCACTCACCGCCAAGATGGTGGCAATCCTGACCGTGCTGGTCCTGGTGCAGGCCGCGATTGACTACGTGGCTCAGCAACGGCTCATCATGCCCCACTTCCAAGAACTGGAGCGCGACTGGGCCCGGGCCGACATCGCGCGTTGCCTCAACATCATGAACGAGGAACTACGGCAACTCGGCATTTTGTGCGAAGACTGGGCCGCGTGGGATGACACCTACGAATACGTAGCGACCGGGGACCCGGATTACGTTCGTAGGAACCTGGTTGAGTCCACCTTCGCCGACAGCCACCTGGACCTGATATTCATCTGCGATGTCAGCGGGAAGGTGGTCTACGGGCGCGCTCTCGCCCCGGGATCGACCACCGCCACTGTACTGCCTGAGTTCCCGCCCCGGCAACTGCCGCAGGACCACCCCGCCCTGCTCGGGGGAACCCGCGGTCGAACTCTCTCCGGTGTGATGATGACGGGACAGGGCCCCATGCTTCTCGTGGCGCGCACCATCCGCCGCAGCGACACAACAGGCCCTTCGCGCGGGACACTGATCATGGGGCGCTACCTCACGGCCAGCGTGGTCGACCGTTGGTCCAGGCAGGCGGGCACCCAGCTGCGGATATCCGTCCTGGATGGGCATGCCCTGGACCCCCGTTCGCGCTGGGCGCTGGTGAACCTCCAGTCGCGGCGTGATTTCATCGCGGTGGCTGATGGCGGCGACCACGTCCATATCTTCCGAACCGTCGCGGACCTCGGGGGGAAGCCAGCGCTGCTCGTGCGGGTGGGTGTCCCCCGGACCATCACTAAGCGCGGGCACTATGTGGGCAAGTATGCCATCCTCACGGCGATGTACCGGGGGTTGCTTGTGCTTGCGGCCGTAGTCGTTCTCATGCGCCACATCGTCATCGCCCCCGTGCAGGCGCTGGGGCGGCAGGTCCGCACTGTCCGTGAGACCGGCGACCTCACGCTGCGCAGCGAGACATCCCGCACGGACGAGCTCGGGTTTCTCGCCCGGGAGTTCGACCAGATGCTCTCACAGCTCGCAGATGCCCAGCAGGCTCTCGCCACGCGCTCGCGGGAACTCCAGGTGGCAAACAGCCTGCTGGAGCAGGACATCGAGCGCCGCAAGGAGACGGAGGAGCGGCTGATCGCCTACCAGTCTCAGCTCAGAAGCCTGGCCGCGGACCTTGCGACCACCGAAGACCGGGAGCGCCGCGAGTTGGCCGACGTGCTGCACGACGGCGTCTCACAGATGGTCGCCACGGCGAAGATGCGCGTCGAAGCCCTGGAGTCAGGGGACACGGGCGCCGATCTCGCCGACGACCTCCACCAGATCAGCCACCTTCTCGAGCAGGCGATCCGAGAGGCGCGCTCGCTCACCTTCGAACTGAGCCCGCCGGTTCTGCGCGAACTGGGACTTTCGGCGGCGATTTCCTGGCTGATTGACACGCCCGGATGCCGGGGGCTTAGCTGCCGACTGCGGGATGATGGCGCCCCGAAACCCCTGGATGATGACGTGGCCGCTGCTGTCTTCAAAGCGGTGCGGGAACTGCTGACCAACGTCATAAAACACGCTCAGGCCGAGACCGTCACCATCGACTTGCGGACCGACGGCCCTAACGTCCGCGTGGAGGTTGCCGACGACGGAATCGGGCTGCCGGAAGGGGTCAGACCGGTGGAGCAGGCGACCGGATTCGGCCTCCTGAGCATCAACGAGCGGATCCGCCGCGCGGGTGGCTCGCTGGAGATTGTGAGCGAGCCAGGCCAGGGAGTGCGGGCCATCTTGACGGCGCCTCTGAGAGCGGAGCAGAATGGGTCAGGTGAGCCAAACGATGATCCGAGTCATGCTTGCTGACGATCACAAGATCTTCCGCGAAGGCCTGTCCTCACTGCTGGAGAAGGCGAAGGACATCCAGGTGGTGGGCCATGCCGAAAACGGGCGCCAAGCGGTGTCGCTGGCCGCCGAACTACATCCCGATGTGGTCATCATGGATGTCGCAATGCCCGATCTCAACGGCATCGAGGCCACGGAGCAGATACTCGCCGAGGCCGCGCGAGTGGGTGTTGTCGCCCTGTCCATGCATGCCGACCAGCGCTTCGTGAGTGCAATGCTCCGCGCTGGTGCGTCCGGCTACCTCCTCAAGGACTGCGCATTCCAGGAACTGGTCCAGGCGGTCCAGACTGTCGCCGCCGGTGAGAAGTACCTCAGCCCGGCCATCGCTTCGCTGGTCATCGACGAGTATGTGCGCGCCTCCGACGCCGGCGAGGAAACCCCGCGCGATCTGCTCACCCCCCGCGAGCGCGAGGTTCTCCAACTCATCGCCGAAGGCTGCGCCACGAAACAGATTGCCGGGCGGCTGAGTGTGAGCATCAAGACAATCGAGACCTACCGCCGCCAGATCATGGAGAAGCTCGGAATCGACACCATCGCGGGTCTCACCAAGTATGCGATCCGCGAAGGCCTGACATCCCTCGAGCACTGAAAACCTCGGCAAAACTGGTAAGGTATTTCGACCCCCCCCATCAGGATTCCCCTGAGTGTCAACTCCCCCAGCTCAAGGTAGCATCATGACACGCTAAGAACGCTGGCGCGTCGATGCAAGCCAGGGGCCCAGCCGGGCACGGATTATCACAGCGGTCCTCGCTCGACGGGTCTGGGGGACGTATATGATCGGGGGCGGTAGGTAGTGGCCCGCGTCAACCTGGCAGACATGAAGCACAAGATGATGCCCGCGCGACGAGGCGCCGTCGTCGCGACTATGGTCCTCGGCATGGCTGTCGTCGTGGCCTTCGCCGGATTCACCCTTGACATCGGTCTCGCGGCCCTGGGGGCTCAGGAGTGCCAGAAGATCGCCGATGCAGGGGCCCTCGCCGGGGCCCAGGAGATCAGGACACCCGACTACGCCCAATACGTCGCCTGGATTACTGCGTGGGCCAACGTACCCAAGCAACTGAGCAGCACAGGCGCGAGGTACTGGACAAGCGTATCCTTCATTCCGGAGGGCGGCGCGCTCGGAGACGGCCGGACGGCGCCTCGCAACGGGGCCCTCAGGGTCACATCAGCCAAGTGGGTGCCGTACAACTTCCTCCGCATCATCGGGGTGAACGGCATCACGGTGCGCAGGGAAGCCATCGCGACCGGTTACCTTGGCGGAATGTGCATCGCGCCCATCTGGATCTGGTACACCACGCCGGTAACTTACGGGCAGCAAGTGAACCTTCTCATGGCGGACGCACCGCATACGGGAATCCCAGGAAGCTTCGGGTTCCTGGAGCCTCAGGGCGGCGTGGACTTCCAGTTGGCCCTCAAGGGCACGATCTCACTGGAACAGGAAGAACTCCAGCGAGCTGAAGAGAACGACATCGTCTACGCCAAGACCGGTCTCGCGGTAGACCACTGGCGCGGCCCGCTGAAGACCGACTGGGACTCACGTATAAACCGTGGTACCCAGGGCGTCTATGCCTCGGATACCTTCGGCATTGGCCAGTTTCACGTTGACAACCCGCGGATCATCATCGTGCCCTTCGTGGAGTATCTGGACGGGACGGGTAGCGGCGCGCGGTTCAGGATCCACAAGTTCGGCGCCTTTTGGCTCGAGGACGTTATCACCAACGGCGCGAACCGCTACATCCAGGGCCGGTTCATCGACTTCATGAAGCCCGGCGGCAAGGTCCTCGGAATCAAGCCCGGCCAGTTGATGATGTAGCCGAACAACCCAGACCCAAGTTTTGCCGGATGGCTGCGCGGAAGCCCCCCCCGCGCTGCTGTCCGGCATTTTCCTTTGTCCGCATTTCGCGGGTCAGCCGCCCCCGTGCAGGATGCGCCGGAGCGCGTCGGCATCTGTCACCGGGGCGTGGCACGCGAAGTCTTCGCAGACGTAGGCCGTCGGCTTGTCCTCGACCTGAGTCAGGGCATTGATCCCCGGCACAATGTCCAGGATCTCATCGTCCTCGCGCCCGGGATCAATGCGCAGGACGGCAGCGTGGGGAGCGAAGAGCTCACGGGTCGCAGCCACCATCGCGCGGGTCTCCGGCGCGTCCGGGTCGCCGACGATCACGATCTCCCGGTGCTTGTTCAGCGCGAGGTCCAGGGCGGTCAGCAACTGCGCATGGGCCGATGGCATCGCGTTCACAGCCCCCCCTGTTGACCTGATGATCCCCTGGGCTGCCTCCGCGAATTCCGACCGCCCTGTGATGTGCGACAACCGCAGCAGGTTGAGCGCGGCCACGGAGTTCCCAGACGGTATGGCGCCGTCATAGTACTCCTTGCGCCGGGCGAGCACAGTCTCGGCGTCTTCCGCAGTGAAGTAGAGCCCCCCGCCCTCCGGGTCGCTGAACTTCGCCAGCATCTGCTCAGTGAACTGGAGGGCGTACTGCAGGTACCGGGTCTTGAAGCTTGCCTGATGCAGCTCCAGGAGCCCCCAGGTCAGGAAGGCGAAGTCATCCAGATTGGCCTCGACGGCGGCCTCACCTTCGCGGAAACGGTGGAGCAACGGCCCTCCAGGGACCCGCAGGTTGTGCACGACGAAGCCGAAAGCCCGCTCGGCGTCGTCGATCCAGGAGGGTTCGTCCAGCGCCCGGCCGGCAATGGACAGCGCGGCGATCATCAGCCCGTTCCAGTCAGTGAGGACCTTGTCATCGCGCAGCGGCCTGATGCGCCTGCTCCGGGCTTCAAGGAGACGCTCCCGGATTGCCTCAAGCTCGCGCGCTAGATCATCGGGAGCCATGCCAAGGTCTCTCGCAAGCTCCCCCGGTTCCTCCGTGAGATGCAGGATGTTGCTTCCCGTCTGCCTGCCCGAGGCTTCATCCACGTAGTTCCCTTCGCGGGTCACTCCGTATGCACGCCGGGCAAGCCGGTACTGCTCCGCGGGCAGGACCTCACGCAACTCCGCATCCGTCCAGACGTAGAAGCGCCCCTCCTCGCCTTCGCTGTCTGCGTCCTCCGCCGAGTAGAAGGCCCCATCCGGGCTAGTCATGTCGCGCCGAACGTACTCCACGATCTCCCGCGCTATCTGCGCAAAGCGCGGGTCTCCCGTGACCTGATAGGTCTCGGCGCAGGCGATGAGCAGCATCGCCTGGTCGTACAGCATCTTCTCGAAATGCGGAACCAGCCATTCGCGGTCCGTTGAGTAGCGGTGGAAGCCCAGGCCGACCTGGTCGAACACCCCGCCCTGTCGCATGGCCAGGAGGGTGCCCTCCACCATCTCATGGGCATGGGCTCTGCCGGTCCGCTCCCCATAGCGCAACAGGAACGAAAGGGTGTGGGGCGATGGGAACTTGGGCGCTCTGCCGAACCCGCCATGGAGCGGGTCGTAGCGCTCCGCAAGCTCCCGGTATGCCTCGTCAAGCGCGGCCTCGCCCACCTCATCGCCATGAATGCTCTGGTCCGCTCTGAGCGCCCCGGCGATCTCATCCCCTATCGCCAGCAGTCTCTCCCGGTCCCCGTGCCAGAGCTGCTTGATACGCGGGATCAGCTCCAGCATCCCGATGCGCCCGAACAGAGTTGCCCGGGGGATATACGTACCCGCGTAGAAGGGCCGCATGTCGGGAGACATGACGATGGTCAGAGGCCAGCCGCCGCCGCCGGTAATCATCTGGCACGCCGCCATGAACACATTGTCGATGTCCGGACGCTCCTCGCGGTCCACCTTGATGGCCACGAAAGCGTCGTTCATCAGCTCGGCCACGCGCTGGTCTTCGAAGGATTCCCGCTCCATGACGTGACACCAGTGACATGTGGAGTAGCCGATGGAAAGGAAGATGGGCTTGTCCTCGCGGCGGGCTTTCTCAAAGGCCTCGTCGCCCCACGGGTACCAGTCAACGGGGTTGAGGACGTGTTGGAGCAGGTACGGGCTCTTCTCGCCTGCAAGGTGATTCGGCTGGGACGGTTGCTGGCCGGCATGTCCTGAGTCCGGCATCATTTCCACACCTTTGCTGTATGCCTGCATTCGCGCCGGCACCCCCGCGAGCCCGAATGCACGGACGCGTGTTTATATAATCAAATTATACACTAGTTCGCGCCATCCAGGCTTGAGTTTCTGTGGGGAGTCGGCAAATCCGCGTGGAAAGCCACGGAAGGGGACTGAAGCGCAGTTCGGACAACCGTCGGGCGGCCAGGGACGTCACACCAGGTCCCCCGGTGCGTCTCGGTGAGAGCACTGCTCGGGAGAGGAGCGCTCCCACCGAGCACAGATGACACGTCAGTCTCCGCCAGTGCCCGACCGGAAAACCTCCCTGATGCGGTAATAGGCTGGCTTCGGGTTGCCCTCAAAGTCAATGATCGAGTTGTTCACCGCGCACGGGAAGCAGTCATGTCCGTGCCAGATGATGAACCCGCCGCAGCGGGGGAAGCGCTCCTTGCAGCGTGCCGCGGCCCAGGCATAGGCTTCGCCCTGCATCTCCTGGGTCTGCCGGACATACTCGGCCAGGGCCTGATGCGGCCGCAGATCGCCAAGATACCCGTAAGTCTCCCACATGAGCCACCAGAGGGACGAGTGCGCCCAGGTGTCATTGGTCGGCGGCCACCACGCGCCGTCGGGGTAGTACCGGCGGATCAGCGCCTCGTCGCTTGCTCCCGGAACACCCACCTCGGCCCGGAACAGGGCATCGTCGCGGTTCCAGTAGTCCTTGAAGCCCTCCATGTTCCCGTCGAATCCCCAGGGTCCGTGAACTTCATGGTGGATTCCCTTGCCGAAGTTCTCCGGGTTCGCGTAGAACGTCGGACCGCTGGCGGAGGTGTGCAGGAACCGGCGGGTGGGGTCGAGGCGCGCCACGACCTCGCCCAGCGCGGCGAGACATGGGTGATCAGGCGGAGCAGGCAACCCGGTACCCACTTTACCCCCGTCCGGGGTGCCCTGAAGCTCATTGCCCCCGCACCACATGAACAGTGACGGGTGATGAGCGCGGCGGTCGATATATGTCTCGGCGATGCTCACGATGTCTTGGATGGCCTGCTCATCATCCGGCGGCCAGTTGTCGATACCCGAAGAGGACAGCGGGAACTCCTGCCAGACCAGGATTCCCGCTGCATCGCACAGGTCGTAGAAGGTCTCCGTCTCAAGGTACGCGCCGCCCCAGACCCGGAGAATGGTGCAGCCCATCTCGCGGTACAGATCCACCCGACGCCGGTACTCCTGGGGGGTGGTGTCAGCCCAGGCCATGCGGATCGGCGACCAGTTAACGCCCTGGAGGAAGACGGGACGCCCGTTGACCTCGCAGATCCACGGCATCGCGTCCTCAGGCGCGTTCTCATTGGCGATCCAGCGTATCCGCCGGAATCCGATGGTGCGGCGGTCCTCCCACCGCACCGCGCCGGAATCATCGCGGACCTGCGACCTCAGCGTGTACGTCTTCTGCGGGCCGTGCAGATTGGGCCACCAGGGCTCGACTTCGAGGTCTTCAATGCGCACCTGTCGCTCGCCTTGCTGTAGGGGGATTACGAGGGTGCCCAGGGGCGCTTCATCATCCAGCACGGCAAGCTCCACAGCCCAGCCCTCCGGTGCCGGACCGTCCAGGGCGAGGGTGACATCCACGGTCCCAGTGCTCAGGTCATCCGCAAGGTCCGTCCAAGCGCGCACGAGACGGAAGCTCGCATCAAGGTCAGTTCGCAGCTCCAGGCAGCCCACGGTCCCGATGGGCACAAGCCGGGGGCACCAGTCCCAGCTGTAGTTGTAGCGGGGTTTGAAGTATCGGGACTTCGAGGTGAAGCCAATCTGCCCCTGTTCCGGCGGCGGGGTGTCGAAGATAATGCGAAGGCGGTGACCCTCCCCGTCGGATAACTGGTCGGTCAGATCGATCTCAGTGGGCTTCAGGACCCCGGCGAACTCCGCCGCCTGCTGGCCGTCTACAAAGACCCACCCTGAGTAGTCGAGACCACCCGCATGGAGCACGATCTTCCCGGCATCAGCGGTAAGATCGCCAGGCACATCCGCCGCAAGTTCCCAGTGGCGGTGCTCCACCCACTCACACGCCAGCGAGTTCATGCCTACATGCCAGTTCGGGAGCAGGTCCGACTGGCGCAGGGCTTCCTGAAGGGTTCCAGGCACCACAGCGGGAACAGGGCCGATATCATTGTGCAGGCGGCGTCCCGTCTCCATGGATGTGAAGAGCTTCCACGTCCAGGGACGCCAGCCTAGCCAGTGCCAATCCAGATTCGACAAGTCGAAGGTTGCCATCTGTGATCTCCCGTCCAACCGTGATGCCGGGGATTTCACCGTCGGAGCCAGGAGTCCTGCAATCTGACCAGCCGCCAGTCCATGGGAGGCACGTATGTCGAAGGCCGGTTCGCTGTCATTTGTGATCACCATTGCCGTATTGGCCGCGAGTGCCGGCTTTGGCGCTGACTGGCCCCACTGGCGCGGGATGTACCGGAACGGTAGCGTCAGCGAGCGTTCGGGCTGGGACGGGGCTAACTGGCCGCTGGAGCAGCTCTGGGATGCCTCCGTGGGCTTCGGAGCGAGTTCGCCCATCATTGCGGGAGGAAAGCTCTTCGCAACAGGGTGGCGCGACGGGAAGGACACCGTCCACTGCCTGGATGCCGCCACGGGTGAGGTTATCTGGCAGCAGAGCAGCCCTTCCCCGGAGTACAGCCGCTATCACCGGGGCGACGAGGCCTTCTACAAAGGGCCATCGTCCACGCCCACGCTGGACCTGGATGCCGGCCTGCTTTTCACCCTGAGCATCGACGGGGACCTCAAGTGCCGGGCTGTTGAGGACGGCAGGCTTATCTGGCGCGTGAACCTGTACGATGAGTACAAGGTCCCTGTGCGGCCCGACGCCGGGGGCGGCCAGCGGGACTATGGCTACACATCATCCCCATTAGTGATGGGTGATGAGCTTCTGGTCGAGGTCGGCTGCGAGCAGGGAAACCTGGTGTCCTTTGACAAGCGCACCGGCAAGCCCCTCTGGTATTCGGAATGCAGGGACCCCGCGGGACACAGCGGCGGCCCGGCGCCCATCACCGTCGAAGGCATCCCCTGCGTGGTGGTGCTCACGCTGCGCAATGTGGTCCTGACGCGCCTCGACCCCGGAAACGAGGGCGAGACGCTGGCCACATACCCCTGGCAGACCTACTTCGCCAACGGCATAGCCACGCCGCTGGTGGTGGGGGATTCGGTGGTGGTCACGTCCGGGTACAACATCAGCCGGATCGCCCGGCTGCAGGTGAGTGCGGGGGGCATCCGCGAGATCTGGTCTGTCCCCCACTACAGCAAGGTCTGCAGCCCGGTCTTTCACGAGGGCCGCGTCTACCACGCCTGGCAGAAGCTCTGGTGCCTGGACTGGGAGACGGGAGAGCCGCGCTGGTCCGGCGGCAGCTTCGGTGACGACAGTTCCTGTGTGGTCACCTCCGACGGCCGGCTAATCGTACTCGGCCGCGGGCGCCTGGCGCTGGTGGAAGTCTCGCGGGCGTGGGAGTCTTACCGGGAGCTTGCGTCGCGGGACGGCCTGCTCAAGGGCTATTGCTGGCCACATGTCACCGTCGCCAACGGACGCCTGTATGCGAAAAACGCAGAGGGGCGCCTGCTTTGCCTGAGACTAGGCTCTTAGCACTCGAAGCGCCGGATCCCCTCTCCCCCATTCAGGGAACTCTC
Organism: Armatimonadota bacterium; assembly: GCA_018056145.1. Classification (GTDB taxonomy): domain Bacteria; phylum Armatimonadota; class Zipacnadia; order Zipacnadales; family JABUFB01; genus JABUFB01. The sequence continues at coordinate 4,079 of JAGPGE010000003.1, read as the reverse complement.
GGCGCGGATGGCTTGATCCCGCTGAAGCCGCAAGTTCGCCTGTTATCGATAGCGCACTCGACGACGCCTGCCGGCAGGATGCGGATGCGCTCAAAATCCCCCTCATCATACCCGGAGACGGGGAGTTCGCTGTCCGGCGGCAAGTGCGGAGGCCGGATGGGCAGAACGGCGTACCTGTTGAACTGCTGCTCGACGACAAGCCTCTGGAAAGGCAGGGGATCGGCTTCGATGACATCTGCGTAGGCCACGGCCGGCCCGTTCTGAAGACTTGGCTGTGGAACTGCTTCCGGCCCGCCCTGTCGAAGCCCGGCTACCCGCTGGCCTGCGCCACGAAAGCGGGCGACCACGTGCTTACCCGCAAGACGAGCCCGGGAGCGTACGTGCTCTGGGAGGGTTTCGTGGTCACCGATGACCTCGGCTTCGCGCCCGAGGGTACCGTGGATTTCCTGGTGAGGCCGGATTAGATCTACTGCCCGGAGTATATGCGCACGTTGTCAAACTCGCCCGCACCCCAGGCAATTAGGCCCGGCATGTCCGGGGCCGTCAGCGGCTTCGGGTCCGTGTATTCCAGCACGAGTTCGCCGTCAACGATCAGCTGCACCCGATCCCCAATTACCTGGGCGATGATATGGTGCCATTTGCCCGGCGTCGCGTTGGGCTTCTCGTTCGAGGCCACATCCTCGCCCAATCGCAGTATCTTGTTGGCCGTGTTTCCGTTAGACGCGAACCCCATGAAGTACCCGCCCTGATACCCATCCCTCTCGTTACCCCAGAAGGCGGTCAGATCGCCCGGGTGCTGTGAACGGGCGTCATACTCGATGCGCACCGGCGCCTTGACCTTCTTCGCCAGGCCCAAGAAGGACACGTCATTGCACCGCAACGTGCCGTTGGCGACGGTCCACTTGCCGCGCAGCGTCTTCCAGTCAGGCCCAATGTCGGCGCGCTCGAAGTCGTCGGCCACGACCAGCCGCCAGTCCACGCCGCCGGCTGAGACGATCTCGGTAGCGAAGCGCTTCGACAGCTCCTGCGCAGCCGCGCGCTCCTTCTCGCGGCGTTCCACATCCTGCGCGGCCTGGCCCTTCAGAGCATCGTACTGGGCCGTGATCTCCCCGGGCGCCAGGATGCGCGACCAGATGCGAACCTCGTCGATGAGCCCTCGGAAGTTGCCGGATTCGCCTGCCTTGCTGTCCGGCCCGCCCCAGTTCTCGTAGCCGATGGTAAGAATGTCGTCGGTCTCCACGAGCTTCCCGGTCACCTGCTTCTCGCCCGCCAGTTGCCCGTTGCAGTAGACGCGGATGCCCACGCCCTCCTCACAGGTGACTGCGATGTGGTTCCAGGCTCCCGGCACGATGACCGGCTTTGTGGTCATGTTGTACGACCACTTGCCCTCGGTGTCCGTGGCCTCGAAGCTGATCCCGCCGTCGCGCAGGGCCAGCACATACGGCGCGGCGGCACCCCGGCTGCGCTTGGCCATCACCCCCCAGCGGCCCTTGATCTGGTCGGGCCAGACCCATGCGGCAAGCGTGATCCGCGGAAACTTGAGCATCTGCCGGTCGCGCACAATGAAGTACGCCGAACCATCAAAACGCGGCGCTTTCCCGGACAGGCTACTCTCATACTCGATGGTCCCGGTGGGCACTGCCGCGAAGTTGTGTCCCGACTGGTCGGACACATTGCCGCCCGCGGACTCGTCGAAGTTCAGCGCCAGTACCGGGTCCTGCAGGTCGATGAGGGCGGCCCGCTGGGCCTCCAGTTTCGCCGCGATCATCGCCGGGGTCACCAGTTCCTCAGCGACATTGGTGAAGGTGTTCTCCCGTAGGAGCACGCCCCGGCAGCCATCGTCCATGAACACCCCGCGCGGGGAGTTCTCGATGATGTTGTGCTCAGCCACCGCATCGCGCAGGCCCGGGAACTCACTGCTGACGCCGATGAACCGCATTTCCGCGTTGTTCAGGAGCTGGTTACGGCGATGCACGCTGCACAGGGCCAGCGGCGCCTGTCCCCCCTGGGATTGCAGGCCCTCCGAACCGATGAATGAGAGTCCGGAGTTAGTCGAGTTGTTCGGCCCGAAGCGGTAGCAGTTGCCCTCGTCGATCACATTGTCGAGGAACTGGCAGTACCAGCTTGGCTGGAAGTGCCGGTACCAGCGGCCGGAGTTGTAGAACCCGCCGCCCCGGGTGCTGGTGTTGCCGGAGGCCACGTGGTCGATGGATGTGCCGTAGTACTGGAGCGCGATCCCCACGTCTTCGAAGCTGTTGTCGATGAACAGGTACCGGTGCTGGAGCATGGTGATCGTGATGGTGGAGTTCGTGTCCGGCGGAACACCCCACGGCCGGTCCAGTTCCACCCGGCGGCCGTCGTACTTCGCGATCTGCCGGTACTGGCCCATGCCCTTGCCGTCGAGGATGAACACGCCGCCGCCGATCCAGTCCTTCTTCCGGCGCCAGTCTGGGTCATCGTCCAATGTCAGCCAGTCCGGGCCGACTTCCACCGCTTTCCCGAAAAACGCGCCGTAACCCGCGTCAGAGGTCATCGCCTCGCGGTCCCACCCGTGGGCGCGCTCGAGCCGGTTGCGGGCATACCACACGTTTTGCGACCGCGCGGTGGAATAACAGTTGAGGCTGCCGCCGGTGGACATCAGATCCCCGCTGGTGATCACATTGTCTTCGAGAATCAGTCCGTCAGACCCGTCCAGGCAGTACCAGCCCCAGCGGCCGTTATAGAAGACATTGTTGGATACCCGCGCGCCTTTCGCGCTCAGCAGGTAAAGCGAGCGCCCGGAGCCGTACAGGTCGCAGCCGGTGATCTGCACGTTCTCACCGCCCAGCCGAACCGTGTCTCCGCCGCCGGTGGACAGGCGCATTGCTGCGCGCATCCGGTCGGCCACCTGCTCCTGCGTGAGATGCCCACGGTACATGTCGGCGCGCACAGTCACTCGCCGCAGGAAGGTGTGGCCGGCCTCAGGCGTCCCGATTTCCCCCGCGATGCAGTGGAGGTGATTGCTGGCGTAAAGGGTCAGGTCTTCCAGGCCGAAATGATGTGTCCCCTGCACCAGCGTATACGCCTCGTCGCTGTCGGGCCAGAAGAGGCAGGACAGCTTCGCCGCTTCACCCCGGAGAACCGTGCGGGTGGGGATGTTGAGCGTCCCCATGATGTAGTAGCGCCCGCGCGGGAAGTACACCACGCCGCCGCCGTTCTTCTCGGCCTCCTTCAATGCCGCGCGCACAGCGCCGTCATCTTGGGGCTGGCCGTCCCCAGAGGCTCCGAAGTCCATGACGTTGAAGACCTGCTGGGGCCAGACCTCAGGCACCCGGACGGTGATTCGCAGCAGTTCCTCTCCCCCAACCGCCGGGCCGTAGCCGCTGTCCAGGCCAAGCGCATACTCTCCAGGCTGCGTGTCGGCGGGAATCTCCGCGGTGATGTCCCACTGGGAGTGGCTTGGCGCCACCTTGAGCGGCTTGCCAGGGCCGTCACCTCGCAGCAGCACCTTTGGCTCTGCCGGCGGCCTGCTGATGCAGCGGCCGAAGATGCGCACCCAGCCACCCGGTGATGCACTGGTGCCCTGATCGCCCTGCACCCAGTACACCGTCGGCAGGTTGAGCAGCCACGGAGCGGAAGGGCCGTCCGGTCCGAGCACCCTGAAAGCGTAGACGGGACCGGCGAGATCAGCCGGGATGACGAACTTCAGGGTCTGATCGGAAGGGTGGATGACTTCGGGTCTGATCGTGTCCGCGGGCCAGCTTGGATCGAGAGATCCCGGGGACAGAAGGCGCTCGAATCCCCGCAATTCCACCACCGGCGCCTCGCCGAACCCGTCTCCGCAGACAAGGACCGTGTCGTCCGGTCCTACGGGGTCGGATGCCCAGAAGACGGTAGGCGCGGCGAAGCCTGAGAAGGCGACAGCAGCCAGGCAAAGCAGTATCAACGGGCGCATGTGCTTGCCTCCGAGAGGAAGTGGTGACAGTCGGTCTGTCTCGCTAGTTCACATTAGCCAGTTCCGTAAGCGCCTCCAGGACCTCGAGCCTCACGCGGTCCATCACGCCGCGGTCCTTGTCCTCACCCCAGCCGAGATTGCCGAA
>JAGPGE010000328.1 GCA_018056145.1 Armatimonadota bacterium | reverse complement strand
ATCGTGTTCGCGTCCAGGTACTGGCCAGTCCCGGCAGGAACCTGGGCAATCTCAGTCCAGCCCGCGTTGGTGACGGGCAGGGCATCGCGCGCCCGGCTGATCACGTAATGCGTGACCGCATTGCTCCCTCCGCCGTCGTCGATCGAGCGTGTCCACAGGAGGGTAATGCTGCCTCCCTGGTCCGCGGGGGTGTCATACGCCTGCAGGTTGGTCGGCGCGGCAACGGGTAGGTCTGCGCCCACTGCGCGCGCACAGTTGATCCGCCCCATCCCAAGCTTCCCGGCGAATCCGGGGTTCAGCGCGTCGATGTTGTCGCACGAGGAGCGGATCAGGGACACGATCTCCGCGTTGGTGCGCGCCGGATTCTGAGCTTTCAGTAGCGCGGCCAGCCCCGACACAAGCGGGGCAGCGAATGAAGTCCCGCTGTTGGTGGTGAAATACGAGTCGAACCGCGGTATCGAAGGGTAGTACACCGCCGGCCCGAAAATGTTCAGCCCGGGGGCGAACACGTCCACGAATGTCTTCGCGCTGCTGCCGTCGTAGTTGCTCCACGAGGCCTTCCGGTCCTGCTGCGTCAGGCCACCGACGCCGATCACCATGTTGTCTGTGAGGGGGCTCGGGCCGTTGTTGCAGGTTGGCGAGGTCCAACTGCTGCGGCTGTTCGTGATCTCCCGGCCTTCGTTGCCGCCGGCGCAAACAGTCAGGCCACCCCTGTTCCACATCTCCTGGATGGGCGGAGTGAAGCTGTCCTCATACGGCGCCCCAATACTCAGGTTCATGATGAACGCGCCGTTGCGTGCCGCGTAGTACATCGCGTCCACGACGGTTGAGACGAAGGTCGTGCCGTCGTCATCGAAAACCTTGACCGGCATGATCGTGGCCGACCAGGTAACGCCGACGCAACCGAAACCGTTGTTCCCAGCCGCTGCCGCAAGGCCCGCTGTGAGCGTCCCGTGGTTCACCTGCTCGTCGGGCGTCCCGTCGCCATTTTGGTCGATCCCGTCCGGGATGGCCTCGATGTTGTTGTTCCCCGCCTCGAAGTTCCACCCATTCACGTCATCAATGTACCCGTTCCGATCATCATCCCTGCCATTTCCGGGGATCTCTCCGGTGTTCACCCAGAGACGCCCCGCCAGGTCTGGGTGGTCCGAGTCAATTCCCGAGTCGATGACGGCGATGACAACCTGCGGGCTGCTGGTGATGATATCCCAGGCGGCCGGCGCGGAGATCTTGGGCAAGTGCCACTGGCTGGGGTATTCGGGGTCATTGGGGATAAGCTGGGGGTACACGACCCGATCCGGCTCGGCGAACTCAACGCCTGCCTGCGTCGCCAGTCTGGCGGCTGTCGCGAGGATGTCGGCGTCATCCGGGATGTCAACGACCAGTATCCTGCCGCCACCCATCGCGTGCACGACTCTGCCATCCACCGCGCCGACGGACTGCGAAACCGCCGAAGCCGTCGCCACGCCGGGCTTGACGCCCACCAGCACCCGGCCCTTCGCGGCCAAGTCGGGCGCGGAATAGCCGGCGATCCGCACGGTTCCCAGGCTCCCTGCCCCGCGCAATTCCACAACACCCCGTGGGCTCGGGAGCGCCAGGGCCGGAACGCAGGATGCGAAAAGGAGGACGGCCAGAGCAACGCCGGCCATCCCCCTGAAGTATGTGCCTGTACTCGGGCAGTGCAAACGGAACACCGTCTTCCTGATTGCCCGGGAATGCGTCAGCGGTTCCCCGTGGCAGTCTTTGATCATCACAACGGGCATCTATGAGACCGCCGACAGGCCCACTTTGTTCCCCACACTCGCCTCCCCGCAGTCTAGCGCCCGATGCTCAGGGCTGTCACCGCTGACGCCGTCTGGCCGTCCTGCGTCGTTGCGGTCACGCGCACCAGGTACCGCCCGGCCGGAACAGGAGCGTAGTCGCCGCGGCCGTCCCAGCTCAGAGTGGTGAGTTCCCCGCCGTTGGCCTCAACCGTGGCCAGCGTCCTGACCCGCCGCCCCGCGATGTTCAGCACCTCCGCGGTCACCGACGCATCCTGGCTCAGCGTGAACACAACCTGCGCACCTGAGCCGGACGGAGCCGCCGCCATGCTGCGAACCACAAGCGCCGTGCCGGTAGCCGGCGCGAGTTTCAGATCGAAGGACCGCACGCCGCCGGCCTCCGCTTCGAACTCGTAGCTGGTGGCGGTCCGTAGATAGGTCTTCTTCCCGCTCTGGGTGTCTACCAGAACCGGCCGGTAGTCGGCGGGCATCCCGCTCAGGTCCGGCCACCGCAGCACAACAGTGCCCGCGCTCTCAGTGCGCACGTTCACCGTGCAGTCGATCGCTCCACCGGGCTCGGTGAACTTCGCTGCCGGGCGCACGGCGCCATCACCGTCGAAGTACAGGTCCACGCCCTGCGGGGGCGGGCTCGAGAGGGCATTGAGGCTTGCTGCCGCGCTGCTCACGCCCACGAAATTGTCCACATCCGCCCCGCTCGCGGTCTCGGCGACCAGCCGGATCTTCCAGTCGGCCCCGGCCAGCTTCTCCTCGACGGCACCCGCCGGCGCCGCGGCCCCCTGTCGCGGGAGATTGAGCGTCCCCGTCACGAAGGACCGGAAGAACACGCCGCGGCCCTTACTGATGATGGTCGATGCCCAGTCGATGCTGGGGCTCAGCAGCGTGTAGCTGCGCAGGAACGCGTCGTACGCCCACATGTAGTCCCGCACCCAGCCCCGCTGCGCGGCCACCCGCAGGCTGACGGTGTCGCCGTTCACCGTCACCGTCGCGAACTCGATGTCCGCGGCGGTGGTGAACGGGTTGCCGATCATCTGCCAACCCGGGACGATCGCGATCGAGAACGGGTCGTCCGTGGTCTCTTCTCCAGCAATGCTGCGCACGAGCGCGGCAGGCGCCGACACCCAGAATGCGCGGCCCAGTGCATGTCGCAGGAACGGGTCCGCGGGATTGTCCGCGTACTTGCGGTAGGCGCCCTGCGCCGGGTCATAGCGAGCGGCTTTGAGGTCCACGGCGTCAATGCCCAGCAGCTTCGCGAGATCCTTCTCCGGGGTCTCGGCGCCGATGGCTACCATGGACAGGCCCACGGGGTAGTTGAAGGTGAAGTTGGGGCTCGGCACCACCGGGCCGGCTACCAGGACCTGGGCGTTCTCGTTGTCGAAATCATCCACGACGCCCACCGCGTACCAGTACTGCGTCCCGTCGATCACGCTCTGGTCCACGTACACCTGCTCCGTAGCTTGAGTGATCGTCGCAACCCTTGTAACACCCGCCTCGCCCAGCGCGGTGAAAGCCTTCTCCGACCGGTACACCCGGTACTCCACGAAATCGGCAGGCGTCTTGTAGCCCGACCAGTTGACCGTCACCGAGCCACCGTCGTCGCCCAGCGTGTCGGACGCGAACAGGTTGTCGATCGGGGCCGGCGCCAGGTCGTCGCGCGGGATCGCGGGCCCGGCAATCGCTGACTCCGTGATATTCACCGCATCGCGCACGCGCACTTTGTACCAGTAGCTGGTCAGATCGACCACGTTGGTATCAATGTAACTCGTGGTGCCTTTGGGCAGGTTCGTCTTGATGGTGGCGAAGCTCCCGTCCTGCCCGGTGAGTGAGCGCATCACGTCGTAGCCCACCACATCGTTGAAGCCCTTGCCGTCATCCGCGGACTTGCTCCAGATCACGGTCACGCTGCCACCCTCGTCGCCGGGGCTGTCGAAGGCCGACACCGTCTTCGGAGCAGCCGGCGGAACGTCGATGACCGAGCTATGCAGGTTCACGCGCCCGGTGCCGAGCTTGCCCAGGTAGAACGGGTTCTCGGCGTCAATGTTGTCCGTGGAGAGCCGAATCTGCTTGAGGACTTCTGCCGGCGTGGCCTGCGGGAACCGCGCCTTCACCATCGCGGCCACACCCGCAACCACTGGGCAGGCCATGGAAGTTCCGCTCATCGGCCCGTAGATCTGGCCGAGACCGGCAACCGGGTCGTTCAGATAGCAACTCATAACGTCCACGCCGGGGGCGGCAACATCGACGAAATTGCGGCTCGAACCGTCATAGTTGGAGAAATCCGCCTTGATGTCGTTTTCGTCCGTTGCGGCGACCCCGAGCACGTAGTTGTCAGTGAAGAACGGCCCGTCATTGCAGACCGGGCTCATCCAGGTTGCCTGGCTGTCCGTGAACTCCCAGTAGTCGTTCCCGGCAGCAGCCACCACAACAACGCCCTTGGCGATGGCCTGCGAGATGGGGGCGTCCCACAGTTCCGTGTACCCGCCGCGCAGACTGAGGTTGATCACATCCGCGCCGTTGTCAACGGCGTACATGAAGCCTTCTATGATCGAACTCGTCGACAGGTTACCGGCGTCGTCGCCTACCTTGACTGCCATCAAGCGGCAGGTCCAGTCAACGCCCGCAACACCCATGGCGTTGTTCGCGGCCGCGCCGATAATGCCGGCTACATGGGTCCCATGGGTGACCACATCGTATGCGGCGGAATCGGCCGGGTGAGGCTTGGGGTCGTTATCGTTGTTGCCGGCATCCCAACCCACGTTGTCATCCACGTAGCCGTTGCCGTCGTCGTCGATGCCATTGATCGGGTCGGCGGTATTGCGCCATATGCGGGTCGCGAGGTCCTCGTGATCCAGGTCGACGCCGCTGTCAACCACGGCCACGATCACCTGCGCGCTGCCCTGCGTGACGTCCCAGGCCTTCGGCGCGCTGATCAGCGGGAGATGGTACTGCTGTGAGTACAGTGGGTCACCGGGAACCGCCGTGAACTGGCAGACTAGGTCAGGCCCCGCCAGCGCGACGATACTCTCGCCCTTCCACGCCGCCACCCCCTGGGTCACACTCGTGCCGTCCGGCAGGCTAACCAGGTACGTGTTGATGCTGGGGACCGCCTTGAGGAGGTTTCCCTGCCGCCGTGCGAGGGCCGCCTGCAACTGGGCGTCGGTTGTGCCCGCCTTCAGCTGGATCAGGACCTGCCCCGAGACAGCCTCGGGCGGAACGACCTTCGTCCCGTCGGGGGTCCAGGTGTTCACGGTCGTGCCGGGCACCGGCTCCGTCTTGACCACCGCGCCTGCGGGGACGCAGACGACCAGCGCCAGCAGGGCCAATGCCAACCATCCGGCAGTGCGGGCTGCGGTCTTCGAGTGCCTCGGTGCGCACACAGATGATGGCAGAACGCGACGCATGAAAATCGGCCTCCTGGTTACCCAGCGCACGCCAGGAATTCGCGGAATGAGCCGCCTAGCATGATACACGACGCCTTGGCGCAAGTCAACGCGACCGACGCCCCGATCCCCCCAACCACCGACCGTCGCTCAATCCGGCACGTTGATCGGGTAATGCCCGTACTTCTCCCGGCATTCCTTCATCCGCTCGAGATTCCCCGGCTTCGTCCCAACCGCCAGCGAGTGGGTCGCCCCGTAGATGAACCCTCCACCGGGCGCACCATACTTGATAGCGTGTTTCGCATCGTTCTCAATGTCCTCGGGGGTGCCCAGGATCAGGTGCTCGTTCCAGATCCCGCCCCACAGCGTCCAGGCGTCCCCATGCTTCTCCTTGAGCGGCTTCATGTCCATGGTTCCGCTGGCCTGAATGCCCTCGTACCCGTCGTATCCCGCCTCAATCAGCATCGGCAGGGCCTCCCAGACATTGCCGCAGCAGTGTTTGATCATCTTCAGGCCCAAGTCATGCCCGGCTCTCACGTACTCCTTCCACCACGGGAGCACCGTGTCCCGCAGGATCTTAGGGCTGGCCAGCAGCGCCGTCGAACTGCCCAGGTCCCCCGCGGGCATCACCGAATCCACGCCTTCCTCCGCGTACCACTTGAGCTGGTGGATCAGCCGCTTCGCATTCAGCTCAGTGATCGGTTCGTGCAGTTCGGGGTGCAGAATCAGGTTCATGTACTGCTCTTCCTCGGTTGGGCCCACCATGGGCCAGCCGAAGTCCCCGATGCATATGTTGATCCAGTGGGTGTCCTTCCGCTCCTTCACCACATGCCGCGTCAGCTCCCAGCATGAGTCATCGGGTTTCGCAGGCGGGTTCGCCTCGAATTGCTCAATCTGCTCGCGAATCTGTTCCGGCGTGGGCACCGTATACTCGGCGGCGGGAGCCACGCGCTTGAAGGGCATCAGCCGCCCCGTTGACGCCGACACACGGTACAGGTTCCCCGCTCGGTCCCTGTATGTCTCCTCGTCCACCTTCTCATAGGGGCTGCCACCGGTTCCGGCCGCGGGGTTCAGGTACACGGTGATGATGTCCATCCCCAGCGCGTCGGTGATGTCCAGCGTGTCCCGCTTGTACGACTCCACCACCTCGTCACGCTTGCCCTCCCACAGGGCGATATCCTCCTTGATCTTGGCATGAACCCACGTCGGCCTGCCCAGCACCATCTCGTAGATGTTCCAGTCGATATAGTGCTCACCCCACGGGATCAGGTCGGGTTCGCGGTGCTCAAGGGTAAGCGCGACACGCTCGCGAGGCAGCATGTGAGGGGCTCCTGAGGGAAGAATTGGCCACGGAGAACGGAGGCAATTCGCCGTCCGCCCCCTCTCTCCTGCCGGTCCGGCATACTCCCCGAACCTGCACGGGGAATGTCATACATTCCTTGTCGGGAACTTATGGTCACAAGTTATGCTTTTGTGGTACCATGTGCCCGTGGTTAACCACGCTTGGCGATACTGGGCTTCATTCCAGGAGGATCGCGCATGAAGAGCATGAAGACGGTGCTGGTTGTCGTCCTGTCCGCGGTTCTGGTCGCATCTGCACTAGTCTCTGTAAGCGAGACCCTCAACCGCAAGGAGGCCGCCGCCGCTGCCGAGGGTGCTGGCGCCTGTGTGCTCAGCAC
>JAGPGE010000329.1 GCA_018056145.1 Armatimonadota bacterium | reverse complement strand
CCCTATATCCACTCCGCCGACGCCCTCAAACGCCCCACGCCAACCGATTACACGCGCCGACGTCAACCGCCACGCAATCACACCGCCAGATAGCCCCGCTCCCGGGCAGCGCGCTGAGGTTCATGCATAGAGCGGGCTAACGGCCGAGGCGACTCGTCCACATCACAACCTCAGCGCCGCCTCGCGCGCTATCCCCGTCTCCCCCTCCACAAACGCGGCCTGCCACCAGAAACACTGGTCGCTGCCATACTCCGCGCTGATCACAAGCTGTCGCGGCTCGGGGGCGGGATTGCGCACGCGATGGATCGCTATCGCGCCTTCCGGGCCATCCGGCGCGTAGTTCGCCCTCAGTTCCACCCGCAACTCCTGGCGCGCCCCCATGCGCAGACCTCGTTCGGTACTGATCCCCGGTAGAGCACCCCGCGGGCACAGACGCTGGCGCACGAGTTCCCGGCCTGACTCCGGGTCGGCCACCACCAGGTCCAGGTCGCAGGCGAGGATTCCCGCCACTCGGTAGTCGTAGTACAGGGATGCCCCACGCGCAACGTTCACCGTGCAGTCCGCCGGCGTCGCAACCACGACGCGCTGGGACTTTCCGAGGGCGTCGTACAGGCGCGGGGCAATGACGGGTATCTGCCCGGTGCCGCCGGTGATGAACAGGAATGTGATGTCTCCCCTGCGCAGCCCGGCGTCGGTCAGCATCTGGCCCAGCGGGCGGATGCGCGTCCGGGCGGTGAGTGTCATCTCGCGCCAGAGCGCGTGACGCAGACGGTCGTCCAGCGCGGCGCTGAGCTTCGGGAAGAAGAGCGCCGGGTCGGGCATGACCCCGGCGCTGCAGATGCTTTCCAGGAACGGGATCACCAGCCGTTCCACGTGGGCGGGGCTGACCTGGAAAGAGCCCAGGTCGGTGTGGAACTCGCGAACCGCCTCTGGGGCGCCGGGGAGGAACAGGCTCTCCTTGAGCCGCCGGCACTCCTCGCGCGCCGCATGGATGGAAAGGGGCCGGTCCATCTCCGGCAGCTTCATCAGCGCCCGCGCGCCGTCCCATCCGAAACGCACTTGGTCCGCGCGCTGGTCCAGCAGCCACGACAACAGCAGGTCGTCCACAGTGTCCCCGCCGAAACGATATCCGGCAGCGCAGCGCTGGACGGCCCGGTATCTCCCATCCGAGATCGCCACCTGCAAGACGGCGACATCCGTTGTTCCCGCGCCGCAGTCGAAAACGAGGATTAGCTCCCCGTCCTGAAGATGGTAGGTGCGGCCGTCGAAAGTGTACTCGCCGCGGCGCAGACTGTGCATGAGGTCCAGCGCGGCGCATTCGGGTTCGCTGGGGGTGAGTATACCCTCGATTGCCAGACCCGCCATCTCGGCCGCCTTGAGGGTATGCTCCCGCTGGCTGGCGTATGAGGCGGCATTCTCCATGACCGGCAGCGTGAGCACCAAGCGGGCATCCATGTCCACCTGACCGCGGAAGGGCCCGGCGGCTCGGACTTCGTCCATCAGGTACCGCATGAACTCGGCGACGATCTGGACGGGCGACAACTCGCGGCCACCGGGCAGGCCTATCGTCTGCTCCGCCGTGGCGCCCCGCAAGTGGGTCTTCATCGACTCAATGACCATCTGCCCCGGGCCCTCAGCACCGGCGGCAACCACCACATTGTGCCCGCAGACGGGCACGGGCGAGTCCGAGCGGTATAGGATGGCCGAGCGCGTCGTGGTCGCGGTGCGGTCGGCCGATCCTGGCGCCATCGGCCAGAGGACCGGCCGGGGTTCGCGGTCCTGCGGGTCCGCCCGGTTATCCGTGTAGTAGACCGCTGACTTCGCGGTGCCGAAATCCATGCCTAAGGTCCAGCGCTGCACGATATTCGGCTCATCCCTGCGCAACTCGGCATACAGGAGGAGCGCCTGCGCGGCCCCCCCGCAGTCCAGTTCCAGGCGCGCCGGGCCGTGGAAATCGTCCAGGGCGCGCAGCGTCAGAATGCGCATGGATTCGGCAGGCACGGTGATGCTTGTCGCCGATTCCGGTGGCGCCGGGGGTTCATCCTCGAAGGTGACCTCAAGCACAGCACCTGATACCGTAGCCGGGGGCTCCTCCCAACCCGCCCGGATCCCTTCCGGCATCGGGCCCAGCGAAACCGTTGCACTCGTGCCGCCGAGATTGCGCACCGGCACCCGGACTTCACGGGTCCGCGCCGTGAAGACCACCAGATCGGCGCACACGACGATCTCGGCCTTCCCAAGGCGCCGTAGGGGGACTTCCAGGCGCCAGGCCCGCCAGCGGTGGTTGGTCGGGTTCCACGGGCGGGGCTCATCGGGACGAGTGCCGCCGGGATCAGAGGAGGTGATCTCCAGAACAACCGACCGCGCATCCTCGGGCAGTGATGCTGGGTCCACGCCCACCCGCAGACTGTTGTCCGTCTCTCCGGGCCCAAGGCGGCGTTCGGCAAGGGACGACGAGCGCTCGCCCTGGAGCGGCACGAGGTATCCCCAGGGCTGGTCCGGGCGCACGCGGATCCCGTATTCCACGTATCCCGCGCCCACGTTGCGCAGGACAAGGGGCGCCGTGGCTTCCCCGGCATCCGGCACGCCCAGTTCGCGCCCGGGAAGTTCGGCGTGCAGCCGGCCGGCCGGCCAGCCACAGCGCGGGCAGAAGTTCACAGCGCGCCCTGTTTCGAAGCCGCAGGTAGGGCAGTTCATCGATCTCCCGGAATAGCGCAAACCGTGTGCAGACGGCGCGCCAATACTGTATAATCGGTCTATATTGAGGCGTGATCCAGACGCAAATGAGGCACGAACGCATGATGGCCACCCAGAGAGTTCGACGTCTCCGGGACGCTGCCCTTTCCCGGAATGTGCGCTGGTCTTGGCAGCGCGAACTGTTCGAGGGCGAGGCGTGGATGCAGACCGTGGGCGACCTGTGGTGGATCCGCCGCAAGGGCCACAAGGACGCCCACATCCTGCGCAATCTGGACGTGGTGATCGACCCGGATGAGCTGATCGTGGGCAAGGCCACCCAGCGCGACCCGGACGCGGATGAGGCGGCGCGGCTTGAAAAGGCCCGCCAGTTCATGTCCGGACAGCCCCGGGCGGTTGGGCAGAATGGGCACATGACCATTGACTACGAGAAGCTTCTGGCCGTCGGCTGCAGGGGGGTTCAAGACGAGATCGACGCCCGGATCGCGAAGCTGAAGCCCTCCCGCCCGAAGGATCAGCGAAAGACCATGTTCCTCAAGGCAGCGCGGGAGGCGCTGGAAGGCGTCTGCGACCTGGCCCGGCGCTACGCGGAGCATGCCCGAGCTCTCATCGCGGATGAGCAGGACCCGACACGGCGCGCGGAGCTGCTGGAGATCGCCGATATCTGCGAGCGAGTGCCGGCAGGGCCCGCAAGCACCTTCCGCGAGGCGCTGCAGTCCGTCCACCTGCTGACTTTCGCTATCCAGTACGCGGATAATGTCATCCTCATGTGCCCCGGCCGCATGGACCGCTGGCTAAACGAGTTCTACCAGCGGGATCTCGCCGAGGGCCGCATCACCCCCGAACAGGCACAGGAACTGATCGACTGCTTCTACATTATGATCAACGAAATAGTGCCCCGCGGTCTTGCGGTGGGTGTGATGGTGGGCGGTCAGGACGCCGACGGGCAGGACATGACCAACCCGGTCTCCCACATGTGCCTGCAGGCGGTGGAGAACACCGCGCTCATCTACCCCACGCTGGGCATCTGCTGGCATGAGGGCACGCCCGACGACCTGCTGGACCTGGGTTGCCGACTTATGGCCGGCGGTCGCGCGAACCCGGCTGTGTTCAACGATGACGTCATTTCCCGGGGGCTCCTGTTGGCCGGGGTGAGCGAAGACCGTGCTCACGAGTACATCAACTCCACGTGCGTGGAGATCTCCCCAATCGCGTCCAGCAATGTATGGGTGGCCAGCCCTTACTTCAACCTCACAGGATTGCTGCTGGAGACCATCAGTGCCTTCGTGGCCGAGGGGAAGAAGCCGTCGTTCAGGGCCCTGTGGAGCGCGTACCGCAAGCGGGTTGCGAACGCTATCCAGGACGCGGTGACCGCGCAGAATGAGTACCGGGAATCCCGCGAGCGCTTCGGGGGATACCCGCTGTTGTCGTGTTTCGTGAACGACTGCCTCGAGCGCGGCCTGGACATCGACCACGGTGGCGCGAAACACAACTGGATCGAGTGCTCCTTCGTGGGACTGGCGAACGTCGTGGATTCGCTCATGGTTATCCGGGAGTTCGTCTATGAGCAGAAGAACATCACGCTGGCGGGTCTGAAGACCGTGCTGGACAGCGATTTCGCGGAATGCGAGGACACCCGCCAGTGCTTCCTGAATCACCCGGCGAAGTACGGGAATGACCACGAGGAAGCCGATGCGCTCGCCCGTGAGTTCACAGAGTTTCTCACGCGCGAGTGCCTGAAACACCGGGTGCGGCTGAACGACCGCTTCTACCCCGGGTTCTTCTGCTGGATCATGCATGAGCGCCTTGGGGCGGAGACCGGGGCATCACCAGACGGGCGCAGGGCAGGCGTGGCTTTCGCTGACGGCGCCGGACCCGCGCAGGGCCGCGAGCGCAAAGGGCCCACTGCGGCGGTGAAGTCCACGACGAAATGGGACCACACCCCCTGTCTCGGTGGACTGGTGCTCAACCTGAAGTTCAGCCCGAAGGCGCTCACGAATGACGTCGACCGGTGGAAGCTGGCTGAGCTCATCAAGGCTTATATGCGCCTCGGCGGCCAGGAAGTGCAGGTCAACTGCGTCAGCCGCGAGACCCTCCTTGCTGCACGCGAAAAGCCGGAGGAGTACCGGGACCTGGTGGTGCGCATCGCGGGGTACACCGATTATTTCACCGGGCTGGCCCCCGGGATGCAGGACGAAGTCATCTCGCGGACCGAGTTTGGCGAAGTTTGAGGTCGAGGCTACACAGAGACTGAGGGGCGGCGGCGATGGCTGTTCCCGGGACCTGGCCACGCGTCCGGGCTTCGGCACGTGTGTCGCAGGTCATCTTGCGACAAGCCGCGATCTGTGCTCGTCGTCCAGAGCACGGGGCCCAGCGGTTCATTCCTTCTCGTGCGGGGCCCCGTCATCTGGACAGCAATGACACGCCGCACCTGACTCTCGAGGGCATCCGCTGTTTGCACGGGTGACTGCCGGGCCAGGCCCTGCTCTCGACGACGTTTGACGGTGCATACCGCCGGTGTTATACTGGCGCCAGCGTGGAATGCTTCGCGGCCGCTTTCGGGCGGCTGCGTTCTTGTCAGCCAACTATCATGCGCAGACAGTCCCAACTGGACGAACGCGTGACCGAAGCCCGCAGGCAGATGCAGCGCACCTGGCTCATGTGGGGCATTGGTCCGCTCTGTATCGCCACCGTCCTGATGTTCACCTCCAGCGCAGTCTGGGCCAGCCCGGCCAACGTGGATGAGCACATCCTCGAGCGCGGCTTCCAGGCGGTCCTCGCCATCTGTTCCGCCCTATTCCTGACGGGCTTTTGGCTGGACGGCCGCTGGACCAACCCCGACCGGATTGCCCACACGATCTGGTCGGCCACCTGCGGCGGCGAATTCGTGCCCACGCGAAGCCAACTAGCGGGGCATGCCTCCATCGCCTTCAGCACTATTGCCGGGTCTGCGAAGCTTCTGACCATCATCGGTGGGGCAATCGCTGCGGCCGCGGTGATTTCCGTCTGGGCCGGCCTGCGCATGTCCGACGGCGCACAGTTGCTCCTGTTGGGCCTCTGTTACCAGGTCTTCGTGCTTTCGCGGCACCCGCGATATGAAGAGATTCTGTCCGCGGCCGTCCGGGGTGAACTGGTGTTCGTTGACGCGCCCGACCACAATAATAACGACTAGCGGCAACGCGCGGACCCCCCGTCCGCCGCGCAGCGCCGCATCCCAAGCCCGCGTGATCCGCGGGCAGTTTCATGTTTGGGGGAGGTCCCCAGAATGAAGTACCAGCGCCCTAGGGGGCTCCAGGATATTCTGCCGGACCGCGTGGGCGAGTGGCAGTTCGCCGAAGCCACCTTCCGGCGCACCTGCGGCCTGTACCGGTACGAGGAAATCCGAACGCCGATCTTCGAGGATACCGACCTGTTCATCCGCGCGGTTGGGCAGGAGACCGACATCGTCTCCAAGGAGATGTACACTTTCGAGGACCGCAGCGGCCACAGTCTCACCCTGCGTGCCGAGGGCACCGCGCCCACAATCCGCGCTTACCTCGAGAACAACCTGCGCGGGCAGGACCTCGAGCGTCTTGTGAAGCTCTTCTATATCGGGCCGATCTTCCGCTATGACCGCCCGCAGGCGGGGCGTTACCGGCAGCACCACCAGTGCGGGTTGGAGGCAATCGGCAGCCAGAACCCGGCGGTGGATGCGGAGATCATCGATCTCGCGCTCAGCTTCATGGGCGAACTGGGCATCCGAGACGTCACGCTCAAGCTGAACTCAGTGGGCTGCCCGGTATGCCGGCCAACAATCGAGAGCAACCTGCGCGCCTACCTGCAGCCCCATCTCGAGCAGCTTTGCGGCCTGTGCCAGACACGGTACGAGACCAATCTCCTGCGAGTGTTGGACTGCAAGAACCCGCACTGCCAAGAGCTTGTCACGGACGACGACGTGACCGCGGCCACCACGGCGATGATCTGTGACGAATGCCGGGAGCATTTCGAGCAGGTGCAAGCGTACCTGAGCGTCCTGGGCATCGCATTCAGACTGGATCCGCGACTCGTGCGGGGCTTGGACTACTACACGAAGACCGCCTTCGAGTTCGTGGCCGAGGGCATTGGCGCCCAGAGCAGCATCGGCGGGGGCGGCAGATATGATGG
>JAGPGE010000327.1:4577-6857 GCA_018056145.1 Armatimonadota bacterium | reverse complement strand
GCCCATCATTCTTGCGCTCCTCAACACCGTTCACGCCCAGGAGGCGCCAGTCGTGATCCAATCCGCCGAAAACGGCCACGAAGTATCAGCAACCACCTACCAGGCCGCTGTCACGAAGGAAGGCTACCTCTCGAAGCTCACCATCGCCGGCAATGAGTTCTTCCGTGGCCCACAAGGGGCGTACTTCTACCAGGACGGCGTCCTGCCGCTGCCCGAAGTCTCCCAGCCGGATGAGAGCACAATCTCGGCTCGCGGCGAGAAGGCCGAGCAAGTGTCGGTGTTCGGGCCTGATACCATCACCTGGAAGCTCACCAACCTGACGGACAGGAACATGGTCTACGTGATTGTCTTCACTGCGGCGGTCAAGGCGGCGCGGGACAGCGCGGGTGAGTACTGGAAGGCGCCTCTTGAGGCGAATTGGACAGACTCGGCGTGGTTCATCGGATCGGCGAAGCTCGAGATCAGGGGCAGCACCCGAGTCTGGGGGCCATTCGCGAAAGTCCACCAGATCTGGGAGGTAGCCATTCCGGCGAAGTCTACCCGCGAGGTGACCCTGATAGCCGGCCATGCGACCGAAGAAGAGGCGAAGCGCGCGGCGCGGGAAGCGGCGCGGATCATCGAGCCCCCCAGCGACCCCGAGGGACCCATGTGGGACCTCAACAGGCTCTCAAAGCCGCCGGCCTACGAACTCGCCGCGGGCTATGACGAACCCGGCCTGCAGGCCATTTTCTACGAGGGCGAGCCCTTCCGCGGCAGGCCCACCAGGGTCTTCGCGTGGCTCGGAATTCCCGACGTTCCCGAGGGCGAGAAGGTCCCGGCCATGGTCCTGGTGCATGGCGGCGGAGGCACCGCCTTCGCAAGCTGGGTGAGGCTGTGGAATGATCGGGGTTATGCGGCGATCTCCATGGATACCTGCGGCTGCACCTCCGGCGGCGAGCATGGCACCCGGCCACGACATCCCGACGGCGGCCCGGCGGGTTGGGGAGGGTTCGGCCAGATCGACTGGCCCCGCGAGGACCAATGGACCTACCACGCGGTATCAGCCGCGATTCTCGGCCATTCTCTGCTGCGCTCCCTGCCCCAGGTTGACCCCGACCGCATCGGCCTGACTGGCATCTCATGGGGCGGCTACCTAACCAGCATCATCGCGGGCATCGACCACCGGTTCAGGTTCGCGGTGCCCGTCTACGGCTGCGGGTATTACCTGGATACCGCCTTCGGCTCCTCTGTGCGAAGCCTCGGCGGGGAGCGCACTGACCGCTGGATGCGCTGGTGGGACCCCTCGAACTACCTGAAGTTCAGCGCCATGCCCATGCTCTGGGTCAGCGGCAGCAATGACTTCGCCTACTGGTTCCCGGCGCTGCAGAAATCGTACCGGGACACCCAGGGAACCCGCGACCTGTGCATCCGCCTGCGCATGCCTCACGGTCACGGCCCGGCAGGCGAGGCCCCGGCGGAGATCCACGCCTTCGCCGACCACTTCCTCAAGGGCGGCCCTGCTCTGGCAAAGATCACCGGCTGGGGACGCAACGGCAACAGCGTCTGGGCGACATTCGAGAGCCCGGTTCCAGTAGTGAAGGCCGAGCTGAACTTCACGAGGGACCTGGGGAACTGGCCGGATCGCAACTGGGAAGCCACACCTGCCCGGATTGGCGAGGGTGGCCTCGTGACCGCCGAACTGCCCGAGGGCGCGACAGTGTACTACCTGAACCTGTTCGACACACGCGACCTCGTGATCAGTACGGAGCACGAGGTGCTGAGGGAAGAGTAACGGCGCGGGGTGCGGTGTTCCGCCGGGGCTGATACGGTGTCCTGTCAACAGGCGCGGGATGCCCGCAACGTCCAGCGGGCAGGGCCCCGCGCGTGTGACGCGAGTGATGCCGTGGGGCCCTGTGCCCTGGACGACGGGCACATCCCACGGCTGATGCACTGGAAGTTCCGCGCAGTTGCCGGGCATTCACGGGGACAGGCGCGGGATGCCCGCGCCGTCCAGCGGGCAGGGCCCCGCGCGTGTGACGCGAGTGATGCCGTGGGGCCCTGTGCCCTGGACGACGGGCACATCCCACGGCTGATGCACTGGAAGTTCCGCGCAGTTGCCGGGCATTCACGGGGACAGGCGCGGGGTGCCCGCGCCGTCCAGCGGGCAGGGCCCTGCGCGTGTGACGCGAGTGATGCCGTGGGGCCCTGTGCCCTGGACGACGGGCACATCCCACGGCTGATGCACTGGAAGTTCCGCGCAGTTGCCGGGCATTCACGGGGACAGGCGCGGGATGCCCGCGC
>JAGPGE010000327.1:0-4477 GCA_018056145.1 Armatimonadota bacterium | reverse complement strand
GCAGGGCCCCGCGCGTGTGACGCGAGTGATGCCGTGGGGCCCTGTGCCCTGGACGACGGGCACATCCCACGGCTGATGCACTGGAAGTTCCGCGCAGTTGCCGGGCATTCACGGGGACAGGCGCGGGATGCCCGCAACGTCCAGCGGGCAGGGCCCCGCGCGCCCTACGCCTGCTGTGGCAATGTGCGCCGTTGACTGACCGCAGACCCCGTCTCGCCACAGGAGGCCCAACCATGGCCGTCACCTTCGCCATTCCGGTCGCAGCGGCGCTCTGTTCGCTGGTTGCCATCTGCGCATCGGCAGCCCCGGAGCGGCCCGATCCGTCGCAGTTCACCAACTACAGACCGGACCTGCCGGCGGAGGCGCCTCAACGCGTGACCGATGACCCGACGCACTTCGGCCTGGGTGGCGGTCTCATTGGGCGCGAGCCCCCGCCCGGGGTAGGCGGAGAAGAGGTTGATGCGCTCAACCCCCGCGGCATTCATCTGGTCGAGAACATACTGCCCGGTCTCAGTGCCCTTCAGGTGACAATGGCAATCCCAGACGCGCATGTCTCACGTCCCTCCAGTATCCGACCATTCTCAGCCTCACTCCGCCGGCAGAACCACGACTCCCCACTTGCCCAGTTCGATCTTCTCCCCCGCCGCGCACTGCTTCTGGAACAGCGTCACCGCATTGGCTGGCGAGCCGCCGAAGACGATGAACTCCGGCAAATTGGTCTTCGCGAACCCGGCTCGGTGCAGGCCAAGCTCCACGCTGTCCCTGTTGCGCTCCGGCGTGGGCGTCAGCACCCAGACCACGCCCGGCTTGTCCACCGTCGCCCGGATGCAGTCGATGCTGCCCCGCAGGAACCGCGCGCCCTTGAGTGGGTCGGGAATTGCCTCAACTTTGTGGGTGGTGCGGTTCGAGAAGAGCAACGCCCCGATGTCCAGCGGCGCCCACTCACCTTCCTGCTCGGAGAAAGAGGCCGCCGGACCTTTCATGATCGGCGCGCCGTCCGCGTTCTCGGACAGTTCCAGCGGCTTCCGCTCGAGCTTGCCGGTGGCCCGGTTGACTTCCACCCCTGAACGCAGCTTGCCCGAAACGTCCTCCCCCGCGAGCACGTCGGCTTCGGTGAAGGTCGCCATGAGCACCAGCTTCTCGGCGTAACGCGAGTAGTCATAGATGACGTAGACCGTGCCGTCTTCGGCTTGTGTGGCATCCGGGTACGAGACGCCTGCCCGGTCGTCGATATGCAACTCGCCCTGCCAGGTCTTCCCATCGTCCTCGGACAGATACGCAGTCAGGTGCGAGCGTGTGCGGCCGTCCGGAGGCGAATGCTTCACCAGGAGCAGATTGCCGGAATCCAGCCGGCCCAGGAAGAACCGCGCGGTGGGCACATGGGGTATCCACGAGGGCTTTCCGGGCGTCCATGTGTGGCCCCTGTCGGTGGAGAAGCTCTCCCCTATCCCGTACGATGTCCGGGCCAGCAGCCACAAAGACCCGTCCCGGCGCTCGATAATGTGATGCTCGTCACAGGAGCGCCCCGGAATATCCGCGCCGCCGCGATACGCCCAGGTCTCGCCGCGGTCTGTGGAGACCACCATATTCGAGCCAACGGGGTCTTCAGCCTTGCGCAGATGTCCCGGCTGGACCGAGGGCGCATTGGCCCACACCGCCGCCGGCAGCACCCACTCTCCGCTGCTCAGCATAATCGGCTTGTTCATCATGATTCCGTCGCACAGGCGGCGCGGCGCACTCCAGTTCGGTGACCCATCGCCGGGGTCTTCGGTGACAATCGCCCAGACGCCGCCCCGCCCATCCCACAGGTCACAGGCCTGTGCCCAGAAGAGCCACATGCGGCCCAGCGGGTCGATCCACAGGCAGGGGTCGAAAGCCCGCACCGGGTCAGGTGGGTTGACGATCAGCACCACATCGGACCACGTCTGCCCGTCGTCGGCGCTTGTGCTGAGCATCACGTAGTTCCACGGGCCTTCCGTGGGCCCGCCGCCGTACCACGTGGCCCACAGGCGACCGTTTGCGGCCCTCTCAATCCCCGGAATGCCCTGGAAGGGGCGGGTTTCTGGCCCATACTCCGGCCCCGGGTTCAGGATCACCGGCGGCGGCGCCAGCGCGGCATCGGAAACGCGGGGTTGGTCAGGCATTGCGGCTCCTTCCTGTGCGGGCGTAGGGACAGCAGAGCAGACAGCCAGGACAAGCCCCAGCAGCGCCGCCTGCGCGCCCCGTCTCCTGTCACTGCCGCCCTTTCGCTTCATTCAGGTCAGCCCATCTCCGGCGTGATCGCCAGCGTCACCGCGTGTTCCAGGGCAGCGTCGCCCGGCAGCGTCACATGCAGGCCTGCGGCATCGCGGCTCCACTCAACCGTACCACTGTAGCCGAGAAGGGACACGTCGGCGATCTCGCCCGCATACAGCTTCAGGCTGGAACTCAAAGACTGAATGGTCAGCTTGCGGTCCGCGGGCACTCCGAGGGCAATTGCGTACAGCTTCGAGGCGCTGGTTGTGAAGCGCACATCACGGACGGTGTAAGGCTGCTGCTCGTGTTCCCGGAAACCAGCCGGGACGGGGGTCTCCCCCTCCCCATATACCACCCACGGACGGGTGCCGTAGATGGCTTCACCATTGGCCGCTAGCCACTTCCCCACTCCCCGCAGGCAGTTGGCTGCTTCGTCCGGAATCGTCCCGTCCGCGCGCGGCCCGACATTCAGAAGCAGGCACCCATTCTTGCTCACGATGTCCGCCAGGTCGTGCACCACGGAGGCGACCGTGCGGAACTCGTCATTCTCGATGTAGCCCCAGGAGCGGAAACTCACCGAGGTGTCGGTCTGCCAGAAGTAGTGGCGCTTGTTCTCCAGCTTCCCGCGCTCGATGTCGAATACCGCGGCCGAGGGCGGGTAGGCGTCATTCTTGTAGTTGATCGCTACGCCCGTGCCCCACTCCGTGGCGCGGTTGTAGTAGTAGGCCGCGAAACGCTTGAGATAGGGCCGGAATGCGGGCTCTTCGATCCACCAGTCGAACCAGAAGACCTGGGGCCGGTACTTGTCCACAAGTTCGCAGCACCGGGCAAGCCAGTCTTCCAGGTACTCCTCGTCCGGCTGGGTTTCTTTCGGCTTCGCGGGGCCGTACAGGGCGGCGAACTGCGGGTCCTGGACGTCCGAATCGAACTCCCTGCCGCCGTTCATGAACCACCAGTGCTCAGCCCGATGCGAGGAGACCCCGAAGACCATGCCCTCGTCCCGCGTCGCTTGGGCCAGTTCTCCGATGATATCCCGCTTGGGGCCCATTCTCATGG
Source organism: Armatimonadota bacterium (assembly GCA_018056145.1). Classification (GTDB taxonomy): domain Bacteria; phylum Armatimonadota; class Zipacnadia; order Zipacnadales; family JABUFB01; genus JABUFB01. Next base: position 1,186 of record JAGPGE010000327.1, on the reverse strand, counting down.
CATTCCAGTCGGACAGTGCGGACTCGTACAACTGAAAACCGTCATGGTGCTCGGCCACCGGCACCACGTAGCGCGCACCGGCGTCCCTGAAGAGTCTTGCCCACTCTTTCGGGTCGAACTTCGCGGCGGTGAACTCCGGGATGAAATCCTTGTAGCCGAACTCGCTCTGCGGGCCGTAAGTCGCGACGTGGTGTTCGAACTCCCGCGAGCCCTGGCAGTACATGTTCCGCGGATACCATTCATTGCCGAAAGCCGGCACCGCGTAGACGCCCCAGTGGATGAAGATCCCGAACTTGGCGTCCATGTACCAGTCGGGAACGCGGTACCCGGTAAGTGAGTCCCAGGTGGGTTTGAAGGGCCCGGCAGGAGTGACAATGCCCATGGTCTGTCCCATTGTACCGTGATGCGCCCCGAACACGGACGCCGGTGCGTGTGTCGTTAACCTGCAGGCACAAAGCGAAGAGTGATCTCCCCGTGGGGCTCAGAGGACACTACCCGCAGATTGATGCGGATGAGGCGCTCGCCCCAGATGCCTTGCAGACGGCCTTCGGTCAGCGGAACCACGTCCAGCTCCATTCGCAGCAGGTCGGGGTCGTACTCCAGGAAGCCGACGCCTGTTTCGCGACCGCCCGGCAACTGGGCGCGGTTGAGCACCAAGCGACCCGAACCGGCCCGTTCCACCTCGCACGGGGTCATGAGATGCAGCACGGTCTCCGCCACCACTTCCTCAAGCTCGTATCGATCCTCGATCGCGACTTCCATCTGCCGCACCAGACGGACCGCGCGCACCCACTGCTTCACCTTCGCCTCGGCCGGGTAGGCCCCGGCGATGTCCATGCACAGGGTGGCTGCGAGGTCGTCTTCATAGCACCGGGCATCACGGGCGGCGAACTGCTTGCCCGGGGCCTGCTGGACTCCGTTGATGGTGGGGAGATTGTGGTACGCCGACTGCATCGTCCAGATCTCGTAGCGTTGGCCGCTGAACGTCTTCGCGGTGTAGGCTTCGACCCCCGCATCCACCAGAACAGGTTTACCGCCCTGGAAGATGATGAAGCTCCCAACATCATTGTGATTGTGGCTTTCAGCATTGTGGCCACCCTTGGCCGCAACGAACAGACCCTCGGCCTTCCCAGTCCGGTCGCGGGTGGTCATGACCTCGATCACAGGCAACCAAGAGTCCCGTGGC
>JAGPGE010000326.1 GCA_018056145.1 Armatimonadota bacterium | reverse complement strand
CCAGCGACGTGGACTGCCGAGACCTCGCCTTCAGCCCGTGGGAAAAGGTCAAAGCCACCATGGACCGCACCGCCGAACTCGGGCGCCAGTGCAAGGGCTTGATCTGGGCGGTTGGCAATCACATGCCCGCCAACATCCCACCATCGATGATGGACCAGTACATCGAGTACCTGAAGACCATCTGGAATCGCTGAGGAAAGCGCTTTCCCCGGGTCAGGTGCGGGATGGCCGTGTTGTCCAACGGCCAGGGCCCCGCACCGGCAACCGCGGTAGCGGGGGAGCCGCTCGGCACGATGATACGCTGAAGGAGCCTACCAATGGCGGCAAGAATGACTCGCCGGGAACGTTGCGAACGGGCGATGGCCCTTCAGGAGACGGACCGCGTGCCGCTGTATGATCTCCTGCGCTGCGACGCGGTGTTCGAGCATTTCAGCGGCGAGAAGCTGCCGCCGTTGTCCGAAGACCCGGAGACGGTGGACAAACTGCACCGCATCGCCTGCAAGGCTGTGGGCGAGATGCTGGACATGACCCGCGGCGTGGGTTTCGGCCCGGTGGTGGAGAAGGACGTCACCGACGCCCGGGGTTTCGTCTATCACATCAGTCCTCACGCGAAGACCCACTGGATCGTGAGCCGCCCCTTCACGGATGAAGAGGGTGCTGTCGAGTATCTGAAGCAGGCGATCCTGGACATCAACGCGGACACGCAAGGCATCCAGAATGACCCCTCTGCCTATCGCGAGCGGTACCACGCGCACTTCCTGCACACCCAGGGGCTGATCGGCGGCACCGTGGACCTGCTTGCGCAGCAGGGCGTCGGCCTCGATGACATCCGGCACAATGTTGGCATGGAGCTCTATTGTTACCTGGAGTATGACGACCCCGGGCTGATCTCCGAGTACCTCGAGGCGTCAACCGAACGCAATCTCGCCATCTGCCACGCCATCGCGGATCCCGCCCTGTCCCCCGCGGTGCTGACCTACGGAGACATCGCTTGCAAGGAGCGGCTCCTTCATTCGCCGGCTTTCCTGCGCCGCGAGTTCTTCCCGCGCCTCAAGCGCCTCAATGACGCCTGGCACGAGTACGGGATCAAGTGCCTGTTCCACTCCGACGGCTACCTGATGGAGATCATGGATGACCTGATCGACGCAGGAATCGACGGGCTCAACCCCATCGAGACCGTGGCCGGGATGAATCTGCGCGAGGTCAAGGAGAAGTACGGCGACCGCATCTTCATCGCGGGCGGAATCGATATGAGCCAGCTTCTCTCCAACGGCTCGCCTGACGAAGTGCGGCACGTCTGCGAGCAGGCGGTCCGGGACGCGCGCCCGGGGTTCTTCATGGGCTCTACCACGGAACTGGACAACAGCGTGCGCCTGGAAAACGTCCTCGTGATGTACGAGGTCGCCATGGAGTCAGGGCCAGGGTAGCCGGACGGCGCAGGCTTGCTCATCACCGGTAAGCCTCCATCACTCAGCGCGAAGCGCGGCAGCAAGCAGCGGCTCCGCGGCGGCATCCCGGTCGAAGGGCGCGAACCGCACTTCGAAACTGAAGGGCTGCGGCCGCAGCATGTAACCCGCGAAGGGCCCCGGTCCGCAACTGGCGCTGCCGATGCCCTGGTGCGCGTGATCCAGGCTAAGGAACACGTGCTCGCGCCGCGGTACTTCGTGCATGTGGGTGGCCTCGTCAAGATCATTCACGGACTGCCATCGGGCGCTGAAACTGATGTCGGGAACTCCGGCCACCATGAGCCCTCTCCCGCGGTCATCGGCGAGGGTGACCCAACGCGTCCGGCTGCGGCTCCCGTTCTCCTGAGGGTAGACGTACGGGGTGCTGAGGTGGTCCACATCGCCGCGCCACAGGCCCATGCGCTGGGCTTCCCAGGTGTCCGGATAGCTCTCCCCGGGTCCGAGACCGTACCACGCAACTCGGCTCAGCTCTCCGGGCAGCCGAAGATCCAGCCCGATGCGCAGGAGGATATCGCTGTCCTCCCAGTTGTCCGAGGGTTCGCCACTCACCTTGAGCCGCAGGGTGCCGTCGGGCTCCACCAAGTAGTCATACCGGCAGGTGAAGGCACGGCGCTGGTTGGGCGGGCTCAGGCGGGTGTCTGCGATGATCCGGACACCATCGCCCTCCGGCTCAACGCTCAGGTCCAGCAGCTTCGAGACGAAGTGCTTCAGGTCCGGGCCTTCCCACCATTTGCGCACGCCGAGTGCCCGGTCGTTGTCCGTAACCGGGCGGAAGAAACTCAGGGCGGGCCCGTCGATGAGCAACGTCCGGCCCTCCCAGTCCCAGTGGCGCAGGCGGCCATCCACCTTGCTTACCAGCAGGGCCATCTGGTCGCTCTCGACGATGACCCCGGACTGCATCTGCCGCAACTCGAGCGCCGGGCCGGATACGGCCGTCGCGCCTGCGGGAGCGCTCACCGGAAGCGGGAACTGCCCCCACGCGACCTCGTGTCCAGCTTCCGCCCAGGAGGTGTCTGCGGCCAGCGTCAGCGAGAGGGTCACGTGGGCGCCAATGCCCGATAGCCCGTGCCGGACCGCTTCCGGGATCGTGATTTCCGCGGACTCATGCGGGGCAGTGGGGGGGATCGCCGCCGATCCGCTTGCCAGCACCTTCCCGTCGCATTCGACGCTCCAGTTCAGGGCGAGGTGATCCAATCCGATGAAGTCATACAGATTGGTGAAGCGGAACACCCCGCGCGTCAGGTCCACCGCCTCCACCCGCACCGGCTCAATGATCTTCTTGTACTGGATCATCCCAGGCGAGGGCTCGCGCCACGGAAAGCACAGGCCGTCGCAGACGAAGTTGCCGTCGTGGGGGTACTCGCCGAAATCCCCGCCATAGGCATACCACCGCGTCCCGTCCGGCTCCCGCATGGCGATACCGTGGTCGATGAACTCCCACACGAACCCGCCGCAGAGAGACTCGTACTGGTAGATCAGGTCCCAGTACTCCTTCAGACCGCCGGGGCCATTGCCCATGGCGTGCGCGTACTCGCACAGGACGAAGGGCGTGGACTGGTGACGCTCGTTCGCGGTGACGCCCCAGGCTTCGAAAGCCTCGCCCTCGGCGATCTTCTTCACCGTGTCCGGGTGGGTGTACATCTGGCTGAACACGTCGGCGGTGTCCACGGCCACGTCGCGCTCGAAATGCACCGGGCGCGTTGGGTCAATCTCCTTCGCAAGGTTCAGCATCGCCCGGGTGTTCGGCCCGTGGTCCGCCTCGTTGCCCGCCGACCACATGACAATGCTCGGGTGGTTACGGTCGCGCATGACCATCCGGCGCATCCGGTCAAGGCAGGCGTCCGTGAACTCCGGAGCCCAGGAGGGGTTCGCGTCGCGGTTCGACCCGTAACCGAACCCGTGGGTCTCGAAATCGCACTCATCCACCACATACAGTCCGTACTGATCGCAAAGATCATAGAAGCGCGGATCGTTGGGGTAATGCGAAGTGCGCACCGCATTGATATTGTGCCGCTTCATGAGCAGCACGTCGGTGGTCATGTCCTCGAGCGAGACGGCCCGGCCTTTCTCGGGGTGGTGGTCGTGGCGGTTCACGCCCTTGAACTTCACCGGCGCGCCGTTCACCCGGAACACCCGGCCCGTGATCTCTACCTGCCGGAACCCGACGCGCAGCGAGGTGGTGTCCAGCACCGTGCCCGCATCATCGGCAAGTTCCAGGAGCAGCGTGTACAGGTAGGGGTCTTCGGCGCTCCACCTGCGGCAGCCCGGCACGTCAAGCGTGAGCGCTGTCTTCGCGCTTGCCGCGGCCTGCGCGGTAACGACCTCCACTCCGTCGGCGTCAACCAGCACCGCATTGAGGCTCAGGCCTTCGGCCTCCCCCTCCACCAGCGCCTCGATCTCCAGCCGGCCGTCGCGGTACTCATTGCGCAGCGGCGTCGTCACCGACACGTCGCGGATTCCGGTGGGCGCTTCGGCTTTCAGGTACACGTCCCGGAAGATCCCCGAGAACCACCAGTAGTCCTGGTCTTCCATGTACGTCCCGTCGGACCACTTATGCACGCGAACCGCCAGGAGGTTGGCTCCCTGGGTCACGTTCGCGGTGATGTCGAACTCCGCGGGCAGGCGGCTGCCCTTGCTCAGGCCCACGTACTCGCCATTCACCCACACCTGGAGGGTGGATTCCACGCCCTCAAACCGCAACACGATCCGCCGCCCGGCCCAGTCATCCGGCACGTGGAACTCCCGCCTGTACGAGCCCGTGGGGTTCAGGTCCGGCACCCGCGGAGGGTCGATGGCGAAAGGATAGACCACATTGGTGTAATGTGGCGGGTCGTAGCCCTGCATCTGCCAGCAGCCCGGCACCTCTTCCTCCGCCCAGCATCCGTCCTCAAAGTCCATGGCCTCGAAGCCTTCGGGCGCCAGCACCGGGCTCTCGGCGTAATGGAACCGCCACGGTCCGTTGAGGCTCATGAAATGCGAGGCCCCACGGTCGCAGGTGAGGGCGGCCTCGCGGTTCGGGTATGGGAACAGGTATGCGCGGGCAGGCAGGCGGTTCAGGCCGAACAACCCGGGGTTTTCCCAGTCATTCATGCTGCGGCTCATGTCGTCCTCCTGAGACGTTGTTCGAGTTGGCAAAGCTATATCCGGTTGGCTACTGACGGGTGCATTCCCCGGAAGTGGGCGGGCGCTCCCTCCGTCAGCCGTGGGGTGTGCGCGCCGTCAAGCGCACGGGGCCCCGCGGAGCCCGAGACGTGTCACTGGTCCCGTCATGGCGACCGCAGACGGCGCTCTGCAGCGATGACACCCGTGACCTGTGCCTGTACTACTTTGGCGGAACGCACACGTCACTGACCGGCTCCAGACGCCACCGCGAACACCTCGTCCTCGGTCAGTGCCCGGTTGTATATGCGAACGTCGTCCATCAGGCCGTCGAAGGCGTAGGCGTTCTTGCGGCCCATGTAGTTTCCAAGCACCAGCCCACGCCAGGCAGGCTGCGCCGCAATCGTCCCGGCGAACTCCGTTTGCGCCTTCTCGACCGCGTTCACGAACACCCGCAGGTGCGTGCCGTCCCAGTTGGCGGCAACGTGGCTCCAGTGATCCGCGGGCACGCTCCACTCGGCCGACGACACCTGGGGCTCGAGACCATCCGGAGTGCCCACCTGGAAGGCCGCGCGTGTCCAGAAGAACCGCAAGCGCCAGCCTGGCCACGGCGGCTCACCGCTCTTGTCGCCCTTCATGCACGCGATTTCGAAAGTGGCGTTCCGGCGCGTGGGCTTCACCCAGGCCATGACGGTGAAGGGGCCGGTGAAGTTGAGGTCCGCGGAGTTGGCCACGTTGAAGCCCTGTTCCAGCTTCGCGTCCAGCTTCACCGCCTGACCGTGCATCCCAGGCACGAACACCGGCGCGGCTTGGTCCTTTGAGAAGAACGTGGCGTCGTGGCCGGAGTTCGAAGCATCGGCCACCACATTTCCCTCCGCCGCATCCATGCTCCAGTGTGCCACCAGGCCCTCCTGGCAGAGCACCGGAATGCAGACCGCGAGACCCATCACCGCCAGAATGACCGCGCTACTTCGCATATGCCTCCACCTCCGAGATCTGGGTGTACTCGCGGCCTTCTGCCAGCCCGGTCACCAGAAGTCGCAGCGCCGTGCTCGTTTGTGGTTCGGGCAGGCTGATGTCCAGCGTATCCAGCGCGTCTCCCGCGAACTGCGCCACGGTCTTCCAGTCGTCGCCCTCGGGCACCTGCACCTCAAGCGCGGTGATTTCCGCGCCGTGTACCACCACGCGGCCGATGGCCTGGGCTTCTGGCCAGCGGATCACCAGCCAGTCCGGGAGCTTGCGCGAGGTACCATCGCGCCACTGCATGCCGCCAATGACTCCGTCTACCACGCGGTCCGGAGTCGAGCCGTAAGTGGACTCCGAGGACACTTCCACGGTGGTTCCGTTGTCCTCGAAGGCGAGGTTGCCGGGCTTGCGCCGGGCGGCGTCCGCTTCCGCGATCGCTGCCGTCGGTACCGCAATGCTCTCGCGCCCACCGATTCCCGGATTTGTGGTGTATATGTGGGTCTCGTAGATGCCGAATTTGTCCGCGATCACCCCGCCCCGGACCTCAACGATGCGACCCTCGGAGACAACATGGAACGTCCCCGCTGCCGGTGCGGGAGTCAACGTGATTCTCGCGTCCTGCGCTTCCGTGGCTGTGTTCACGGCGAACACGAACAGGTCATCGCCGACGCGCCGCGCGGACACGTGGATATGCTCGGGGCGCGGAGCCTCCACCTTCACAGCAATGCCCTCCGCGGGGTCGGCGAGGATCGCGTCCTTCAGGTCCGCGACCTCATACGACAGCCAGCGCATCCCGATGTCCAGGTCCGGGTAGTTCGACACCTGGCCGTAGGTGTACCAAAGGAACCCCTTGGCGCCGTAGACCACGCCCTGGTAGAGCTGGTTGCGCAGTTCCGTGAGATTCGGCCCGCGCTGGTTCTTCTTCCCATAGTCGCCGTAGTTGAAGCCCTGCGGCGTCAACCAGATCGCCCGGCGGCCCTTGCTGGCTTCCTGACAGGCTTTCGTGAACTCGCTGGTCTTCTCGATGGGCTGCGCCGCGAGCCCGCCTTTGATGAAACACGGATACGGGTCGGGCATGAGCACATCGCCGCCGTCCACGTACTTGAAGATCCCGGCGATGGTGTCATTGAGCATCACGCACGGGTGATACGGGTCGGCTTCACGACACACCTCCCACAGCCGCCGGCAGCGTTCGGGCAATGCCGGGCGCAGTTCCGGTTCGTCGGCCATGTACCACGCGAAGACCCCCGGATGGGCGCCGATCTCCGACACCCTCGCAGCCAGCGCCGCCGCGTCCGCCTCATTGAGCGGCTCGCCCCAGGCGGATGACGGGCTGATC
>JAGPGE010000325.1 GCA_018056145.1 Armatimonadota bacterium | reverse complement strand
CCGGCAGCCCTCGGCGTACATGCGCTCCTGGTACTCGTGCATGAAGTCCAGGGCGGCGCGAGTGCGATCGGTGACCTCGTCGTCATCCTTCTCGAGGCCCCCGTTCTCATCGGGGTCGAAGTCGGCGAGTTTCACACTTGTTCCGGGCGTGATGCGGTACCTGTCATGCATGGCATTGACCTCCGGGCAGTCCTGGCAGTAGGTCGATCATGTGGGCCCCAAGCCACGCCGCGAGTGATGTGCTTCGCATGGAGAGCACTGCCTTGGCTTCGCCAGAAGCAGTGGCGCTTGGGCGGTACGCGCCATGCATGGCGGCGCCCCCGAATGCTGGCCATTATCATTCCAGACCCGGGAAGGCATTCCTTCATCGCCGTCGAAACTGCCGCAAATCTCGCACCTGGAGGGTGTACGCAATGACACCGATCAAGCAGTCCGCATGCTGGGGATGTCTGATGAAGGGCGACGTCAAGCCCGAAGAGGGTATCAAGGCCGCCGCCGAGATAGGCTTCGCGTCCATTGAGATGGGGCCGCAGGAGTACTTCGGGGCGATCAAGGACGCAGGGATGGACATTGCGATCTTCGTGGGCCACAAGTCCCTCGCGGACGGGTTGAACAAGCGCGAGAACCACGAGCGCATTTATGATGAACTCATGGCCAGCCTTGAGACCGCCGTGGAGTACAACGTGCCCAGCCTCCTGTGCCTGAGCGGGAACCGCTACGACGGGGTGTCCGACCTGCAGGGAGCAGAGATCTGCGCGGAGATTCTGTCGCGGGTTGCCCCGGCAGCCGAAGAGAAAGGCATCACCCTGTGCACCGAACTTCTCAACAGCAAGGTCAACCACCCCGGCTACATGTGCGACAGCACCGAGTGGGGTGTGCATCTGTGCAAGATGGTGAACTCGCCGCGGGTGAAACTCCTGTATGACATCTACCACATGCAGATCATGGAAGGCGACCTGATCCGCACAATTCGTGACAACATCCAGTGGTTCGGGCACTTCCACACCGCGGGCAATCCGGGCCGCAATGACATGGACGAGACCCAGGAGATCTACTATCCGGCCGTAGCGCGCTGCATTGCGGAACTGGACTACCAGGGTTACGTGGGCCACGAGTTCCTGACCCACCGCGAGACGGGGATCATCGGCATGCGCGAGGCGTTCGCGACCTGGAACGTGGTGTAGGTGGGGCCGTGTCGTTTGTAGGGAGGGGACCTGTGCCCCGCCGGTCGTTGGCCTTCGATCCCCTCGCACAGGGGAAGAGGGGCTCTAGCGAGGAATATATGGGGCCGTCGCTTCCAGGGGCTCCCGCCCCTGGCTATATGCGGACGGCCCCTTCGGTTCCTCACGACAGGCCTTGCAGGCTCCCTGTCGGATCCGGCTGTGCCGGGACGCCATCGGATGCGGCAACTCCCACGCGGCTATCCCCAGTACTCCTTCGTCCAATTCTCGAGGTTCCCCAGCACCTCTTCCGCCTGGGCCATGCTGTCTACCTGCCCGCAGTACAGGAAGGTCAGGTCCGGGCGGAACTCGCGCACTGCTACCTCAAGCTCGCCCACGCCGCAGGGCAGGAAGATCGCCTTGCCCTTCTCCTGTGCGCGCTTGAAGATGTGCATCCAGTGCTGGAAACCACCCGGTTGCCCGGCGCCCGGGACCCACTGCAGCATGCTCAGGTGCGGCAGGTCCAGCACCCGGTCTAGATGCTTTACCGCGTCGGGGCCATCGAGATGGTAGATTCCCCGGCCGGTGTGGGCGGTGATGCGCTCGAGTTCGGGGATGACGAATCGGTCGAACATGGCGGGGGAAAGGGTGCAGGAGATGTCGGACTGCACAGTGACCAGCGGGTCGGGGCTCCAGACGGGATAGTGATGGTGGGTGCCCTCGAAAGCTGTCGCGCACATGGCCGTGATCTCGTCGAACATCCCTATGAACGCGGTGGTCATGGTCTCCAGCGAGTGGCTGACCTCGTCCGGGTAGTCGCTCAGGGCCAGCAGGAACCGGCACGGGTCGCAGAGCACCGAGAGCAGGTCATTTGGCGTGAGCATGGGCGGGGTCCCCACGAAGAAGCGTCCCCGGCCGGCTTCGATGAGCCGCGCCATGATGGCCTTCAGCCGCCGCCAGCCCTCATCATCCCACGCGGTGGACCAGTCGGGCAGGTCTGTCCAGTCGTGGACGATCTCTCCGAACCAGACGGTTGCGTCGTCCGCGTACAGTGGCGCGCCGAATGCGGGAAGCCACCCCGCCATCATCGCCTGGGTTACCGTGGGCAGGGCCTCGGCCACGCAGATGCTGTTGGTGAAGCGGGCTTCGCACGCGGCGATGAGGAACTCTGGGTCGAAGTACTTCTGCTCGGGGGATTCCGGCACGGGCACGGGGACGCGCTCGCTTTCGGGAGCCGCGATGGTGAGGTAGACCGGCGGGCGAGTGATCGGCTCGCGGTTCCAGAAGCGAGTCATCTGCCGGGCTGCGGCAGGCCAGTCTGCATGGAAAGACAAGTTCATGGCGCCTCCAGTGCGGGCCGGGTGAGACGACGGCCTTGCGAGGGCGAGATGTTCGGCATGTCGGGCGCCCAGACCTTCGGGGCAGCGCGTCCTGACGGACCCTGACGACACGACGTTCCGTCCGCGGAACAGTTGGCCGAAGGCCCGCAGCCCCGTGCTTGAGCGCGGGGCGATGCCGGCACCTTCCTCGGGCGCAGCCCACCAGGCAGGAACTTGCTTTCCCGCCGCGAAATGACCCAAGACGCGCCCTGATACGTGCAATCCCTGGAGGCGATCATACGTGCCCGACCCCATCCGCTACGGGATTCTCGGCCTCGGCATGGGCTACTCCCGCGCGAAGCTTGCCCATGACTACCCCAACGCGGAGATCGGCTGTGTCTGCGCGCTTGATGCGGACCGCGCTAAGAACGTGGCCCAGGAATTCGGGTGCGCCTGGACCACGGACTATGAGGAGATGCTGGCGCGCGATGACCTGGACGTAATCGGCGTCTGGACGGCCAGCGGCGACCATTGCCGGCATGCCACCATGGCGCTGGAAGCCGGGTTCCACGCAAGCACCACGAAGCCCATGGATATCCGCGTCGCTGCCTGCCAGACCGCCATCGCCGCCGCGAAGAATGCGGGGAGGGTGCTGGCGGTGGATTTCGGACTGCGCTACGAGCCCAATGTGCGCAAGGTGCGGCAGGCGCTGCGCGACGGGGTGATCGGTCGCGTGCTGTTCGCGGATCTGCAGATGAAATGGATGCGCGCCCAGGATTACTACGATGGTGGGGAGCCCGCCGGGTGGCGCAGCCGAACCGAGACCGAGGGCGGCTCCATCGCCAACCAGGGTGTGCATATGATCGATGAACTGTACTGGCTGCTCGGGCCAGTGAAGACGGTTGAGTACGGCCGGCGGGGAACCCTCGCACATGACATAGAAACCGAGGACTACTGCGCCGCCAGCCTAACTTTCCAGAGCGGCGCCTGGGGGCTGATCGAGACCACCACCAGCGCTTTCCCAAACCGCGGGACGAAGATCGAGATCAACGGCTCCGATGGTTCGATCCTCATGGAGGGCGACCGTAACATCCAGATCTTGCGCCGCAACGGTGACACGATTCCGCTGGATGACATCGTGGTGGACGAGGACTGGCCGGTGCACATTCTCGACGACATGTACCGCGCAATCCGCCTGGGCAAGACCCCGGCCTGCCCGGGAATCGAGGGAATGCGGTCTGTGGAGATCGTCGAGGGCGTCTACGCGGCGGCGGATTCCGGTGCGAAAGTTGAGCTGAACCAGCCCCCGGCGACGTGCTGAATTCAACGATACTCGCGGGCAAGCCCGCTCCTACACCCGACCCGGAATTGGCCGAGTCCTCGGTCCAACGCAGTCCTGCCTCACCTTGTGCATCACTGGAAAGAAGGTGGCCTCATGCGCATCTGCATCGTGCTGCCCATGCTCCTTCTCGCCTCAACCGCGTGTCTGGCCGATGAGTTTGTGGACAAGTTCACCCACTATGGCGATGGCGCCGACGGCTCGCCGAACTGGGATGTCCCCGGCGTCATTTGGGAGGTGCGCGACGAAGCCATGCAGTTCGACGGGCCACCCAGCACTGTGTTCCTCAGGGACCGCCCGCGCTACGGGACCATCACCGTTGAGGCGCTGCTGACCATCGGCAAGGCTACGTCGGACGGCTGGAAGATTGCGGGGGTGTCGGTGTGGGACAGCAATGAGCGCTACTGGCACCTAGCGCTTGTGGAGTCGCCGGACACCGACGGTGCGAGGCATTTCTGCGAACTGGCTCAGATGTACCAGGGCGAGTGGCCGTCGCAGGCCGGCGTGCGACGCACGGCGAGTAAAGGCGGCGAACTGCAGTGGGAGTACGGGAAGCCCTACCGGCTCACGATATCGCTGACTCCGAAGGGAATCGAAGGCCGGGTGCTCGATGACGCTCGGGCCGAAGTCGCTCACATCGCGTACGAATTCACTCGTACGGAACCCACCATTGGTCGCCCGGCACTGCGGGCGTCGGGGTTCCGCGGGTCTTTCGACGATTTCCGCTTCACCGGAACCGACCCCGTGCCTGATGTGGCGCCCGAAGACATCACCTTCCCGCCGTATGATGTGGCTGCGTCTGACCTGTTCACCTCAGAGGCCACGGGGTTCTTCCGCACCGAGAATCGCGACGGGCGCTGGTGGCTGGTGGACCCGAAGGGCAGGGCTTTCTGGGCGATCGGCACCGACCACTGCCGCTACAGTGGGCACTGGTGCCAAGCACTGGGCTATGCGCCCTATGGCCGGAACAATGATGCGAAGTACGCGAGCCCCGAGGAGTGGGCGGACCTGGCCACGGACCGCCTGAAGTCCTGGGGCTTCAATCTGCTCGGCGCGGGAAACGGGAACGAGTGTCGTTACAAGGGACTGGCGCACACCGATTTCGTCGCCTTCGGCACACTCTTCTCATCCCACGACGACATCGTGCCGAAGACCACCTGGACCGGGTTCCCCAATGTCTTCAGCCCGAAATGGCAGCGCTACTGCGACCGCGCCGCCGAGCAGGCGGTGCGGCAGAGCAAGAACGACCCATGGCTGTTCGGGTATTTCCTGGACAATGAGCTTGAGTGGTACGGAAAGACCCACCGGGAAGAGGGCATGTTCGACGAGGCCATGAAGAAGCCCGCCGACCACACGGCGAAGGTCGCGCTGGTGGACTACCTGCGCGGTCTGCACAGAACCATCGAGGCCCTCAACGCCGCCTGGGGGACGGACCTTGCGTCCTTCGAGGACATCTTGGCGCGCGAGGAACTCAGCGGCACCAATCTGCAGCAGGTGCGCGACGACAAGGTGGGCTTCGTGCGCCTGGTGGCCGAACTGTACTTCAAGTACACCACCGAGGCCATCCGGAAGCATGACCCGAACCACCTGATTCTCGGGTGCCGGTTCGCCGGGAACGCCCCTGCGGGGATCTGGGACATCTGCGGCAAGTACTGCGACATTGTGACCTTCAACTACTATGGCCGGGTGGACCTGGACAAGGGCATCGCGCCCGGGCATGTGGAGACCTTCACCGATTACTTCGAGCAGGCGGACAAGCCGCTGATGATCACCGAGTGGTCCTTTCCCGCGCTTGATTCCGGCCTGCCCTGCAAGCACGGGGCGGGGATGCGCGTAGACACCCAGGCGCAGAAGGCCGAGTGCTTCCGCATCTACCAGGAGATGTTCCTGCGCCTGCCCTTCATGGTGGGCAGCGACTACTTCATGTGGGTGGATGAGCCTGCCCTAGGCATCTCGGATACCTTCCCCGAAGACAGCAACTACGGTCTTGTGAACGAGCAGGACGAGGTGTATGAGGAACTCACGCAGATGGCCACGCGCGTGCACGCCACGGCATACTCTCTGCACAACGGCGAGTACCCCGAAATCGGGATGGACGGCGTGGGCACGGCGTTCAACCGTGGGAAAGTGGACGCGACGGTTGAGGCCCGAATCATTGGCGACGGTGTGGAGGAACGCAGGGAGCTGTCACTCGCGGCAGGGCAGGAGATTGCGCTGGACCTGCCCGCGGCGGCTGCTCCCGGAGCGCACCTGACCGTCGTGGAGCTTGACCCGGACCGCAAGACTCCGGACGCGGACCGCGAGAATAACCGGGCCGTGAGACTGGACTGGGTGCCGGGACTGAAGGCTCCCGATGGGTTCCGAGCTGACAGTTGCGTGGCGGTGGTCATTGCGAACCAGAGCGCGGAGCCCCTCGAGCCCGCGGTGGCCATCGCGAAAAACCTGTGGGCGCGGTTCCAGGCAGGGCGCACGCCACGGGACCTCCGGCTGCAGGCGCTTACCCCTGACGGGAAACGGGTGCCTGTGCAGACCTGCGGCACCGATCTGGTCTTCGCGCTGGATCGGCTCGAGCCGTGGGGCTGCGCGACGCTGCTGGTGGGGTATGGCCCGGAGGGGCAACCGTTGGCGCCCGGAGTGACTGTGGATGGGGCCGGCAACATCAGCAATGGTCGCCTGACGCTGTCCGGGCCCGCGGAGGGCTCCGGGAACCTGCTGGACCGGATCATGATCGACGGGCAGATGCTGGGGACGTACAACCCGCTGGTTTGGCAAGAAGTGGGCAGCCAGAACCTGTGGGTGCGCACGGACAGCGCGAAACTGGATGTGGGGGTGGGGGAAGTGGGCGCGGTCATTCACGGAACCGCCACCGGCGGATCGGGCCGGCCCATCACGGCCGTCGATGAAGAGGGGCAGCAGGAGGCACAGCGCAGCGTCGCCGCGCCCTTCCAGGTCTCGCACGACATCATCGTTCCCGCGAATGCCAACTGGTTCTTGGCGCGGCTGGATTCCATCAAGTGTCTGGACAGCGTGGACAAGCGGTCCTTCATGCTCAAG
>JAGPGE010000324.1 GCA_018056145.1 Armatimonadota bacterium | reverse complement strand
GCATCACCCTTAACATCGGGCACATGACCACCCTGCGCGAGGAGGGCTGGACGCTCCTGCAGGACCATCCGGAGCGGGTTCACGTGGTCGCCTGGAAGGATCACCTGCTTGCGCCGCCCGAAGACCACCCGCACGCAGTCTACTCGGTGGAACTGGGGACCGGCGACTCGCCCTTCGACAAGTATGCGCGGCTCATCGCCGAAGACGGCGGGCCCCACGCGCACCTGATCACCTTCGAGCACGTGCCCCTCGCTGAGAAGGCCCCGGCGCTGGGCCGGAGCCTTCAGTACATGCGAGAGTTGTGGGCAGCGACACACTGACGGTCAGCGGGACGCCCGCACCATGGCACCACGAGCACTGCCTCGGGAAGCAGTGCCACCCACGACCTACCTGATCACGATGCGTCCCTCAACCGCCGGGCTTACCGTCCCGCGCTCCTTGAGGGTGTCAATCACGATGGAGTTGTCCGTGAACCCCAGGTAAACAGGCTCCTCGCCGTCGGTCAGGAGCTCGTACCCATCCCCGCCCTGCAGGAGGAACTCGGGCGCCGCCAGCGTGTAAGTCGCGCCGCGGTCCAGCGGCTCGTTGCCAACCATCACGGATTCCAGGGCGTTGCCGTCGATCACCAGGCTTAGCCCGGACACCTGGAAGAAACCGCCCGCCGGACGCTCCAGACTTGCCGACCGCTCCAGCGCCCGCCAGAGTTGGTCTCCGGAGACGCGCTTCGTGGCGATGCGATTGCTGAAAGGCACCACCTTGAGCACCGTCCCCACAGTGATCGGCCCGGCTGGGACTGACGCGCGAATGCCGCCCGCGTTCACCAGACAGACATCCGCCCGGGTATAGTCGCGCAGCAGGTCGCAGATCAGGTTCCCCAGATTGGTCTCCCGACTGCGCAGGTTGTCACGCTCGCCGTCCAGGTCCACCGTGGTCTGGGCGATCACCTGCCCAAGCCGCTCCTCCAGCTTGCTCGCGTACTCGTCCACAACCGCCTTGACCTTCGGGTCTTCAGACACGGCGTCGTTCATTTCGCGCAGGAACCCGCGGTGTTTCGCCACATCCCCGTCGCGCACCAGCATGTCAAGCTGCCCCAGATACCGCCCGTAGCTCCCGGCCTGGCAGATGAGGGTCGTGCCCACCCGCACGGGCCGTTCCAGCACGGTATGGCTATGTGCGCCGATGATCACGTCGAGTTCGGGGCAGGCCTCCGCCAGCTTGAGGTCCTCCTCATAGCCGATGTGACTGAGCGCAACCAGGAATTCTGCCTGTCCAACGATCTCATCCAACAGCCTGCGGCACTCCTGGATGGGGTCGGCGAAACGCAGTCCGGCCACGTTCTTCGGGAGCGTCTCCACCGCGGTGTCTTTCGATGTCAAGCCGATAATGGCGCATTGGGTACCGTCAGGCAGGGGCAAGACGGCCCAGGGGTTCACGAGGCGCTGCCCGTCGGCCTCGCGATAGATGTTGGCCGACAATACCCCGAACTCGGCCATGCCCACGATGCGGTGGAAGTTGTCCTGGCCGAAATCGAACTCGTGGTTGCCCACACACATGAGGTCCAGGTCCATGAGGTTCAGGCATTTCACATCCGGCTCGCCCTGGTAGATCATGGACATGGGAGTGCCCTGGATTATGTCCCCGGCTTCCACGAAAAGTGTGGCGTTCCCGTGGTCACGGTTCCACTGCTCGACTCTGTCCGCAGCCGTGGCAATGCGCGCGATGCCACCCACCGTCCCGTCGCCGCTCTTCACGGGCTCCAGGTACCCGTGGAAGTCATTGAAGTGCAGGATGGTGAAGTAGCAGTCAGCCCCTGATGAGCAAAGAACCGCCAACAGGGCAAGCACCGGCAGCAAGCCACGGTTCAGCCTGAGCGTTGGACACATGCGAAGTTGCCTCCAGGGTCTCTGAACACGCCGGGCAAGGCAGGTTCTCGCTCGGCTCCGGCCTGCTACTCCGCGTCCTTCGCACAGCGGAAGCCAAGGTAGGCATGGGCGAAGCCGGGCTCGGGCCTGAAGCGGTACGTGGTCGTGGCGATATGCGGCTCCCCGGTCCAGCTTCCGCCCCTGGCAACCCGCCTGCCCTCGGCAGCCGGGTCCTCCCGCCCGTCATCGGCGACGTACGGGTAAGGCTTGAACAAGCTGCTGGTCCATTCCCAGGCGTTGCCTGCCATATCCAGGCAGCCGAAAGGTGAAGCCCCCTCGGGCTTCTCTCCTACCGGGCCGATAGCGTCCTGGCCGAACCGCATGCGCGCGTATTCCAGCCCCGGACCCCAGGGGAACTTGCGAGCGTCGGTCCCCCGCGCAGCCTTCTCCCACTCGGCCTCGGTGGGCAGGCGTTTCCCGGCCCATTGAGCGTAAGCCAGAGCGCCGTACCAGGTCACATTGGTCATCGGGAACCGCTCTCGGCCCGGCTTTGGCCGCCAGTCACCATCCACCTGTTCGATGGGCGAATAGGCCTGCATTCCCAGGAACGCCCGGCCCTGATCGTCGGCCACGCGCTTCACCTCATTGAGGAACCCCGCATACTCGGCCACAGTCACCTCTAGCCGGTCGATGGCGAAGGCCGGGAGGTTGACCGTGTGCACCGGTCGCTCCATCGCGTCCTCATCGACGGCCTTGCCCTCGCTGCCCATTGTGAACTCCCCCGCGGGCACGAGCACCATCCCTTCGGGGACATTCGGCTGAGCGAAGCAGGGGATAGTCAGAAACAGAATGCCGGCGGCCAGCGATCCGTGATTGGCCCACATATGGATGCACTCCCCTGGCGACAGATCGGTACTGCACTGGAGTGTTCCCCGTGGCGGCGGCGGTTTCCTGCGCGGGATGCCCGATAATGGACTTCCCTGAATCAACTCAGCCGCGGCAGGTGCCGCGGCTGAGCGATCGCTGGGCAGAACCCGTTTCCGGGCGCTGCCATGTCTTAGCGGGTCTTGGCCCAGTAGGCTGCTACGTTCCTGTCGGCGTCGCCGCCCTTGTACCACTTGGCGTGGCCATCTGCGAGACAGACGTTGAAGCCGTCGTTGTGGCGGCTGATGTTCACGCCGTCAGGCCGGATTCCGCAGGGGCGAGCGTAACAGGTTACCCCGAGACCGATGACAGAGTTGTTCTGGGCGCACCAGCGGCTGGATGCCCACGCATCGAAGATCAGGAAGGTCTCGGCAGGATGGGTAATTCCACCGATGCTGGCGTTGAAGTACCCGCGCACACCGGGCATAAGGGCCACGTTGGCCGAATAGCTGACCGGCCCGAGAGACGGCGAGGTCGGGTCATTGCCTGGTCCGCCGTCGGAGGGGCAAACGAAAATCTGGCTGTTCTTTACATAAGGCAAGGTCGCGTGACGCCAGGAGTACAGCGGCCAGTCCTGGCCATGGGTGACCCACTGGTACGTTGCCGGGAGGCGTTCGTCCCAGTCCTGCGCATACATCAGCAGGCCAAGGCCGATCTGCTTCGCGTTCGACAGACAGCTTGACTGCCGAGCCTTCTCGCGAGCCCTGGCGAAGACGGGAAACAGGATAGCGGCAAGGATCGCGATGATCGCGATTACGACCAGCAACTCAATCAGCGTAAAACCCTTCTTCTGCATAGTGCGTCTCCTTTGTCGAGTATTCACGGCCCGCGTAACACGGTTCACGACCTGAAGTTCCACTAACATCATACCAATTCCTCCATGGTCGCGAACTTTTTTCTGGGGCGCGGGCATTCCGCGCCGAATCCGCCTCACTTATCTGGGTGCGCGATCTGTCGGGCCCGCGGGCAGCGAAACCACGCCGGGGAACACCAGGTTTCGTACGGGCATGAGAGTCCCCGGTTCCCTCGCTCCGCTCTCTTGTCGGGTACCCATCCGCCATCCTCCGGGTCCACAGGTCCCGGGGCCCGGTCTGCGGAAATGTCCCCCCGTCACTTGCCCGGAATGGTCCACACGCCCATCCCGCGAACCTCGGAGGTTCCCATGGTCCCGCTCGTCGCACTGCTCGTCGTCCTGTGCGGGTCACTGTTTGCCGCCGACTACCCCGTGCCTGAGCCGCGTCCGGCCCACACCGACATCCAAGTGGGCGCATATGTCTTTCCCGGCTGGAGCGCCGGGCGGGGAGACAGCTACGGCGAGTGGAAGCTCATCGCGAAGTTCGCCCACCCGCGTCCGATTCTCGGCTTCTACGATGATTCCCTGCCCGAAGTGGCCGACTGGCACATCAACTGGGCGCTGGAGGCGGGCATCTCCTGGTTCGCCTTCGACTGGTACTGGAACAGCGGCGAAAAGCACTTGCACGAGGCCCTGGAGAGCGGGTTCCTGAACGCGCGCTACAATGAGCAGATCAAGTTCGCCATCCACTGGTGCAATCACGATGTAGGCGGCTGGGCGCCAGTAGACAACAGCGCCGCCGGCATCGAGACCATGCTGCGGTACTGCGCGGACAACTACTTCACCCGGTCCAACTACCTGAAAATCGGCGACCGCCCGGTGTTCATGATCTGGAACATTGACACGGTGCTGGCGGCCAATGGCGGCCCCCAAGGCTTCAAGACTGACCTCCTGCCCCGGCTCAACGCGATCTGCCACGACAAAGGCCTGGGCGACCTGTTCGTGGTGCTGGTGCATAACGCCCCGGAGCGGGTGCGGGATACTCCGGTAGGCGACGCCTTCACCGGATACAGCTACGCTGCGCTCACCACCCAGACGGTCTTCAGCAGGCCGGGCAGCGCACCCTACTCCGAACTCGTGGAGGCCCTGCCGGATCATTGGAGGCGCCTGCATTCGGGACCCAAGCCCTTCATCACCTCCACCCAGTCGGGCTGGGATGACCTGCCACGCACTCTGGGCTGGGGCAATGACACCCGCTGGGCACGCACTGATAACACGGCGGAGCTGTTCGAGCAGACCCTCCGGGATGGCAGGGCGCAGGTGAAGCCGGACCTGCCGCTGTTCATCATTGAAGCCTGGAACGAGTGGGGCGAGGGTTCGTTCATCGAGCCCAGCAAGGAGTTCGGATTCGGGCATCTCGACGCGATTCGCCGGGTGTTCGCGCCGGATGCAGGCCCTAATGACTGGGCGCGGCCAACGCCGGAGCAGGTGGACTCATACAGCATCCTGCAGGGCGAGACACTCGCGGCGGCCCGTGCCCGGGAACTCCAGCCTGACCCGGCCCCAACCGTGGTCGAGCGCAAGATGGACCTGACCGCAGACCCCGAGACGCTCCCCGGGGAGGTGGTGGCCGAATGGCGCTTCGACAACGAGGAGACCGCGCAGGCAATCCAGCCCCGGATGCACGTGGAGTTCCAGGGCATTCGCGACGGACGCGCGGTGTTCAAGATCAACGGCGGCGACCCGCAGATGTGGTTCGAAGGCGGCTGGCCGCAGGCGGGGAATAAGGTTGCGGTGGCCTTCCGGGTCCGCAGCCCGCAGGCCAACTGGCGCTGGGCGGAGCTTTTCTGGGCTGGCGATGGGCAGACATTCGTGGGCGAACGCGGCCACAAGCATGACTGGAAGGCCGACGGTGAGCCGCACACGTATGTGCTCAGCTTCCGGCCGGGCCATGAGCCACACGGGTTCCTGGGAGCCTTCCGCATCGACCCGCCGTGGGGAACGGACTACGAGATCGAGCTTGAGTGGATTAAGGTGCTGAGGTTGGGAGAGTAGGGACGCGCCTTATTGCGTCCGGTCGTCGGCAGGACGGCCAGGCCGGATGGGGCCCCGGCGTCTCCTCGGGCGGCTATCCTACAGGGCCCTTCCGTACGGCCTCCCTGCGATGTGCCTTCAGAACCTCCCGTTTCTCAACTCCCCCACCGCCTCCACCATCGCCCGGAAGTTCTCGGGCGGAATTGGCGGGTTGATCTCGCTGGATGAGGCTATGAACATCCCGCCGGTCTCCAGCGCCCGGGTCTCGAGGATGTGCCGGCGCACCTCGGCGCGCACTTGGTCCGGCGTGCCCCGTTCCATCAGATCAACGCCGTCCACGCCGCCCGACCAGACCATCCCCGGCCAGTCTCGCTTCAGCCCCACAATCTCCATGCCCACGCCGGGCTCCAGGCAGTAGAACCCGTCCACTCCGCAGGCGATGAGGTCCGGGATCGCCTTCCGGTAGTTGCCGTCGCTGTGGTAGAGCACCTTGACCCCTGCCTCGTGCCAGGCGGCGGTGGCCTGCTCAACATACGGGAAATGGTACCGCCGCAGGAACTCCGGCGGGAAGAGGGGGCCCTGCTTGGTGGCGAAGTCCTCCGCGATCAGGATCACCGGCGACAGCGCCGGGTCGGCCACCGCCTTCACCCACTCAACCTGCCGCGGGCCGCTGGTCTGCATGTACCGTTCGAACACTTCCGGGTCATCGTGTGTGAGGTAGGCGAAAAGCTCCAGGCCCATGGTGTCGAAGGCCGCGCAGAAGCCCGTATCATGGAAGCGCAGGATCACGGTCTCGCCGATGCGCGCCTGCAGGTCGGTCATGAAGCGCCGGTGCTCTTCCCGCGCGGCGACGGGGTCAACCGGGGCGCTTTCAAGGGATTGTGTGCGCCGCTTTAGCCACTCACGCGCGCCGTCCACGTCCGCGAAGGGCTTGCTTACCCGCCAGGTGGTCCAGTTGTCGTTCTGGTACACGAAGCCGTCCGCAGTGGTATACCGGTCCGTCCCCCTCGGCGCAACCGGGGGCATGATCAAATCCGTGGTCCGCCGGATGACCGCGCAGATGTCCTCCATTGTGTACTCGAACCCGCTGATATCCCTACCCGTCCAGTCGGCAATGACCCGCGGGTTATAGCTGAGCTGTTCCAGGATGGGCACGCGGTCCACCGGCTGCAGGTTGAGGGCAGCTTCGACGCGCTGGCGCTTGGTCATGACGTCGGTAGCGAAAAGGCGCTCCACCCCGTGCCCCTCCCCTCGTCCTCA
>JAGPGE010000323.1 GCA_018056145.1 Armatimonadota bacterium | reverse complement strand
AGAGGTCGGCCGGCATTCGAACATGTTCATCCCGTGCCGGTTCGATGTGACCAGCGCGTTGCGGCCTGGGAAGCGCAATGAACTGGTGGTGCGGCTGGCCTCGCCGATCGAGTCCGTGAAGGGCCTTCCGCTGGAAGGTGCGCACGCGACGATGAACACCCCCGAGCGCCTTTGGGCCAGGAAGCTCGACCAGTGCTACGGATGGGACATCGCGCCGCGCATCGTGACGGCGGGCATCTGGCGCTCCCTGCGGCTGGAAGCCTACGGGCGCGCTCGGATCGGCGACGACTTCCTGCGGGTGATCGCCATCGCCCCCAGCCCTGCCAACCCACTTGCCGAGGACGGGATCCGCGCGTCGGTGCGGCATGACGTGCCGGTGGAGATAATCTCGGGGAGCGCGCGGGGCCTGCGCGTCGAGGTGAGTGGCGCCTGCGGAGACAGCGAGTTCCGCTGGGATGCGCCGGTGGAGGGTAGCGGCTGCGCGGCAAGCTTCGAGGTGGAGAACGCCCGGCTGTGGTGGACCTGGGACATGGGCAGTCCCGACTTGTACGACCTGACCGTCAGCCTGTTCGACGGAGACGCGCTGCTCGACCGTCGTCACCGCAAGCAGGGGCTGCGCACAGTGCGCCTGGTGGAGGATGAAGAGGGGCCGGGCCGGGTGTCGTACGTGTTCGAACTCAACGGGGTGAAGGTCTTCGCACGAGGCATGAACTGGACACCTGCGGACTGCTACCACGCTCGCGGCGAGGGCGCGAAGCACCGGGACCTGCTGGACATGGTGCGACGCATGAACCTCAACATGCTGCGAGTCTGGGGCGGCGGAGTCTATGAGCCCCACGCGTGGTTCCAGCAACTGGACGAGTTGGGCATTATGGTGTACCAGGACTTCATGATGTCGTGTGCGATCTACCCGACCCACCCGGACTTCCTAGCAATCATGGCCGAAGAGGCCGAGTCGGTCATCCGCGCCCTGCGCAACTATGCCTGCCTGGCGCTTTGGTCGGGAGACAATGAGAACGACTGCGCCTACTGGGGCTGGTTTGGCGAGAACATCGATGTGCGCAAGAACACCATCGTCCGGCAGGTCCTGCCTGACGCGATCGAGCGGTTCGACGGCACCCGGGACTATGTGCCCTCCAGCCCGTACAGCCCGGACCCGACCGTGAACCCGCAGGACCAGAACCAGGGCGACACCCACTGCTGGCACCACGGCACGCCCTTTGATGACCCGGTCTACACGCAGGACAAGTCTAGGTTCATCAGCGAGATCGGGCACCTGTCCTGCCCGGCGCTGGAGACGATGATGGTGTTCGCCAGCCCTACGAATCTGTGGCCCAATGACAACGCGGTGTGGGACCATCACATCGGCGTTCACGAGGACCTCGACTTCCGGCCGCCCCGGCGCAAGGCGCTGGATGACTCGGTGGTCGCGTATTTCGGGAAGATGCCTTCGGACCTGGAGACTTACATCCTTGCCTCGCAGATCTGTCAGGGCGAAGCGTACAAGCTCTGGACCGAGCACTGTCGCCAGCGCAAGGCGAACTGGGACTGCGGCGGCATCCTGCTGTGGAACGTCGCGGATTGTTGGCCGCAGATATCCGACGCGGTTATCGACTACTACCTGCGGCCGAAGCTGGCCTGCAACTATGTGCGCTGGGCCTGCGAGCCGGTCCACGCCTCCTTCATGCACGGCGACAACGGCGAACTGCTGCTGCATGTGGCGAATGACACCGCGGAGGACCTGGAGTTGACGTACTCAGTGTCCCTGGAGGAGACGCCGGGCATCGTTGCGCGGTCGATTGAGGGCCGCTGTTCCGCGCCTGCGAACTCCGCGCAAGTCATCTGCGATCTGAGCGACCTCGCAAGCCAGCGCGCATCGGACGGCGCAGCGCTTACCGTGCAGCTTGAGAGCGCCGACCGGCTGGTGTCCTGGAACCGCCACGCGTTCGCGAAGCCGGAACTGGCGGACATCCCGCGGATCGTCGCTGGTCTTCCGGGGTTCTGAACCACGGGCGTGACTACTTACCGCACCGGTCTTCTCTCTCAGTCCGGCGCGTTCTGCCACATATTTGCCCCCCTGAGCGCGCTTTTTACCTGCCCCGCGGTCAAGCGGCCTCCCCCTGCACCGATACCAAACCTGATGCCAATACCCACATAGCAGGCCCCGGGCCGACCTTGGCCCGGCTTGCGCAGAAAGGCCGCCTCCCATGTCAGCAGCCGCCGAAGCGTCCCACCATGGGCCGGGTCAGGCTCCGGCCGACCGTCCCGTGATCGACAGCCGCTTCGCTCACGCACTGGCCCACGAAATCCGCTCCCCCCTTACGGCTATCCAGATGTGTGCGGAGACCCTGTGCACCAGTCAGGACGAGGAGATGCGGACCAGGCATTGCGGGATCATCATCGACCAGGCGAAGTTCATCGCCTGGACCCTGGAGGATCTGATCGCCCTCGCCGACGCCCCCATATGGTGCCGGTCGGAGCACCGCGAGGTAGATCTTGCGGAACTCGCCGAGCGGTCGATGGATGAGATCGCCCGTCTCGCTAAGACCCGCGGAGTGGAACTGGATAGAAGGCTGAGGAGTGTAGTGCGCCCGGTGCTGGCCTGGGGCGTACCCTCTGCGCTGCGCCAGATGGTGCGCTGTTGCTTGCAGACCATGCTCAACCAGTCTTCGGCGGGCGACGCCCTCATTGTGTCGCTTCTCCCACAGGGCGACGAAACGCTGCCTGAGGGCATGGTTGGGATGACGGTGAAGGTGGAGCAGTCCCCTAAGAACGCGGGGTCGTCCGAACAAACCTTCGTACCGTGGCACAGGATCGCGCTGGTTACCGCCGCGCGTGTGGCGGGGGAGCACAGGGGGATGATCGGCGATCTGAACGGCGACGGCCCGGGGATCCGGATGCTGTTGCCTGCCCCCGTGTGAACTGGGGTTATCCGGGAGATCAGGCAATAATCCAGGCATAAAACGGGAATTTCTCTCATATTTTGTTTTTTATTGGTCTAATAGACGTCTTTTCTTGACTTTAGCTATGGAAATCTGTAAGATGCGGCGTGCGGGGCAGGAGCAAACCAGGAGGTGGATTGGAGCCCCTTACGGACGCCGGCCGGGCGGCCCGAGAGCCGAAATCAGGCGCAGTCGAACCGTTGCGCATCGCAGCCACTGGGTCACCGCGGGCCCGCAGCTCGGACCTCGGGCACGGGAATTGCAGGGGGAGCGTCCATGGGAAACGGATCGGAGAGACAGGCCCAGGAGGCCACCGGCCAGTCGTCTGCCGCCTTGCCGCCCGTTCGCGGGGCGATGGTGGGAGTGGGTACCGGGGCGGTCAGTGTCAGCTCACCAGGGGGGATCCCGATGGATCCGGCCACGCGAGAGAAGCTGATCGTCCAGCATGTCTCCCTTGTGCATCACATCGTGGGCCGCATCGGGGCGCATCTGCCCGACAACGTGGAGCGCGAAGACCTGGTGAGCGCCGGCATCCTCGGGCTGATCAAGGCAGTTGACCGCTATGACCCCACTCGCGGCGCCAAACTCGCCACGTACGCCAGTTCCGTGATCCGCGGCGAAGTCATGGAGTGCCTACGCTCCAAGGACTGGGCGCCGCGCAGCGTTCGCCGCCGGGCGCGCGACGCGGCGCGAACCGCGGCCCGCTTGGAGTACGAACTGGGCAGGCCCCCTGGTGAGCACGAGATCGCGGCGGCTCTCGGCCTAGATATAGACGAGTACCGCGACCTGCTGGACGAGACCAGCGCGGCAACCCTGCTCTCCCTCGAAGAAGCCCTTGCGGGCGACGACGACCCCAATGACGAGACCGAGGACGTGGAGCCCTGGGACACCTACGGTGACCCCTCGATCAGGGTGGAACAGGAGGCGATCCGGAAGGTTATCTCACAGGCGGTAACACGCCTTCCGGAGCGCGAGCGGCAGGTGATCGCGCTGTACTACCAGGAAGGCATGACGCTCAAGGAGATCGGTCTGATCCTCGAAGTGACGGAGTCGCGCATCTGCCAGATACATGGACAGGCGATCCAGCGGCTGCGCGGAATGGCGGAGCGGGAACTAAGTCTGTCGCCACTCAGTTAACCACAATCAGCCAAACACCGCCACCGCTTCCGGGTGTTTCCGCGCCCGGAAGTTTTGTTTGTCGCGGTGATTGCCCTGTGCTATAATCCGCTTCGCCGTGCATGTGGCGCTGAGCCACGCGAAAGGAGTTGTTCGTCTTGCCCGTGCATTGTCTCAGGCTGGGCGGCGTCGCCCTGCTGCTAGTTTTCTGCGTGTCTGGATTCGTGGGCTGTGGGAAGCAACCGATCGCCGTTGTGGGCGACTCCAAGATCACCCGGGCTGAGTTTCTCGAGAAGCTCGAGAAGGACCAGGGTCGCGAAGCCCTGTTGGGGATGATCAACCGCCAACTCATCGAGGATGCCTTTGCGGCTTCCGGCATGACGTTGCCGCCCGAGAAGATTGACGAGCGCATGAAGGAGATCAAGGAGCGTTTCGGTTCCGATGAGTCCTTCGCCCAGATGCTCGCGTCCAGGGGGATGACCGAAGAAGACGTCACCGAGAGCCTTGCGATGGAAATGAAGGTGCAAATGCTCTGCACCAAGGATGTCAAGGTCGACGAGGCTGAACTGAAGAAGTTCTTTGAACAGTACAAGTCTGCCTTCGGCCAGCCGGAACGGGTCAAGTACGCCGAGATCGTGGTCGCAACGAAGGACGAGGCCGCGAAGATCGCCGCGGAGCTGAAGAAGGAAGGCGCCGACTTCGCCAAGCTCGCCAAGCAGCACAGCGTCTCGCCGATGAGCCGCGACAATGGCGGCGAACTCCCGCCGATGCCCCGCGAACAGATCTTCCCGCCGACGGTCGCCCAGACCCTTGCGGGGATGAAGGCCGGGCAAATCAGCGAGCCCTTTGCGGTTGAGGAACGCTGGTACATCGTCAAGCTGATCGAGGTGCTGCCTGCGTCCGAGGCGTCCCTTGAGAAGGACCGCGCGCGCATCGAAGAGGCCTTCAAGTCCCGGCAGGCCAAGGACCCCCAGCAGTTGCTTTCCGAACTGCGCGAGAAGGCCACGGTCAATATCGTCGACCCGAAGTATGCCGACCTGAACGAGATGTTCACGCCCAAGGCGGACATCCCGAGCTTCGGACCGGAAGGCAAAGGAGCGCCGTCGGGTGGCGAGGCAGCACCGGGCAAGGGTGGTCAGGCTCCGCCTGCCGGAGCGTCACCCGCCGGTGGCAAGGGCCAGCCGGCCAAGTCCAAGTAGACACCGATCGAAGTCGCTTACCGGGCCCGCGCACCGGGCCTGGTGGAGCAGCGACAACTGTGCCACGAAATGCTCGGGCGGCCGCGAACAGGCGGTCGCCCGATGTCGCGACAGGACCGTGGGTGTGAATGAAGCAGTTTGATGAACTGGTGGAGATCATGGCCCGGCTCAGGTCCCCTGATGGTTGTCCCTGGGACCGTGAACAGGACCACCAGACGCTGAAGCCGTACATGATCGAGGAAGCCTACGAGGCCGTGGAGGCGGTAGACAGCGGCGACAGCGAGAAGTTGTGCGCCGAACTGGGGGATGTGCTCCTGCAGGTGGTCTTCCACGCCCGAGTCGCCGAAGAGGTCGGAAGCTTCGACATCCGCGCGGTCTGCGACCGCATCAACGAGAAACTGATCTACCGCCACCCCCATGTCTTCGGCGACACCGAGGTGGCCGGAAGCGATGAGGTTCTTCACAACTGGGAGCGGCTGAAGCGCGCGGAGAAGGAATCCGCATCTCGCGAGTCCGTCCTGGACGGCATCCCGGGCGCGTTGCCAGCGCTCAAACGGGCGGCGGACATGCAGAAGAAGGCCTCGAAGGTCGGCTTCGACTGGCCCGACCTTGACGGTCCCCTGCAGAAAGTTGACGAGGAACTCACCGAACTGCACGAAGCCCGGGCGATGGGCGACCAATCGGCCATCGCGGATGAGCTCGGAGATGTCCTGTTCGCCCTCGTCAACGTGGCCCGCTTCCTCAAAGTGGATGCCGAGGACGCCCTGCGCATGGCTTGCGACCGTTTCGCGGCCCGATTCCGCTCGGTGGAGCAGCAGGCGCGGGAGATGGGGAAGGACCTGTCCGACATGTCCCTCGCGGAGATGGACGTGCTCTGGGAACGGTCCAAGGCGGAGTGATGGCATGAGGCTGGACCTTTTCCTCAAGGCGACCGGGGTCATCGCGCGCCGGCCTGTCGCAAAGCGCGCATGCGACGAGGGGCTTGTGGAAATCAACGGGAAGCCGGCGAAGGCGTCGGCGGGGGTGAAGGTCGGAGACCTCATCACAGTACGCATCGGGATGAAGGTCACGATCCACGAAGTGCTCGCGATGCCGGACAGACCGGTGCGTAAGCACGAACGTGACGAGTATGTAAGGCTTCTATCAACCGAGAAGGTTGATCTGGACATCTGAAGTGCTTGTTGTGGAACAGAACAGCCAGGGTCGCTGAGACCCGAGATACCAGGGAGGAACGTCGATGGCGAAGTACAAGCCCGTGTATATGTTCAGCGATGACGCGAAGGCTCTTGAGGAGCAGCTCAGGGCCGAGGGTGGAATGCTCAAGTACCTGTTGGGTGGCAAGGGCGCCAACCTCAATATCATGACCAGCGCCGGCCTGCCCGTACCGCCGGGCTTCACCGTCACCACCGAGCAGTGCATCGAGTTCATGAATGCGGGCCACAAGTTCACTGCGGAGCTGAAGCAAGCGATCCTCGAAGCGAAAGAGAAGCTGGAGAAGGAGACCGGCAAGGAGTTCGGCAACCCCGACAATCCCCTCCTCGTTTCCGTCCGCTCGGGCGCCCGGGATTCCATGCCCGGCATGATGGACACGGTCCTGAATCTCGGCATGAATGACGACGTTGCCCA
>JAGPGE010000322.1 GCA_018056145.1 Armatimonadota bacterium | reverse complement strand
CGCCCATGCCTATCGACGACTCCGACATCCAATGGCTGCTGTCCCTCGCCGAGAACGAGAACCTCGCGGAGATCGAGGTCCAGATGGGCGAGCAGCAGACGCTCATCAAGCGTCTTGACGCACCCGCGGTTGTGGTCGCGGGCGGCGTCGCTGGCCCGGTTGAGCTGGGCGCACATGCGCCCATTGAGCCGGCGGTCCCGGAGAACCTCACGCCGATCCTGGCGCCCATGTCGGGCGTCTTCTACCGTGCCCCGTCGCCCGAGTCTCCCGTGTACGTTGAGTTGGACCAGGAAGTCCACGAAAACGACACTGTTGGCCTGATCGAGGCCATGAAGCTTTTCAACGACGTGCACTGCCCCGTGTCGGGCATCATCAGGCGCATCCTCGTGGCCAATGAGGACCACGTAGAGGCCGGGCAGACCCTGATGTACGTTGAGACTACTTAGCCGCGGGGTCGCGCCCTGTGCCTGTCCACGGGCTCAGGCGTCGCGACCCGATCTCCCCCCGTACCGTTTCATGCACGCTTTCGCCCGACCCAGATCGTATTCTCGAACCGGTTACCGCGGTTCAGGAGGTTCGTGCTATGGAGCAACGCACGGTTCGTGTCGGCATTCTTGGCTGCGGCGTCGTCGGTGGCGGGCTCTTCCAGTTACTGACCCGCAATGCCGATGAGATCGCTCGACGCACCCAGGCCCCGGTGGAACTAGCGGCCGTGGCGGACATTGACTGGGACCGTCCGCGGGACTTCGACGTGCCGGCGGAACTGCGCTCCACCGACGGCATGGCCCTGTGCACCGATCCCTCCATCGACATTATCGTGGAGACCATCGGCGGGATCGGCATCGCCCGCAAGCTGGTGATGGCGGCCATCGAGAACGGCAAGGCCGTGGTTACGTCGAACAAGGAACTCATGGCCAAGTTCGGCAGTGAGATCCTCGACGCCGCCCGCGACAAGGGCGTTGATGTTCAGTTCGAGGGCGCCGTGGGCGGCACCATTCCGATCATCCGCGCCCTGCACCAGAGCCTGGAAGCCAACCGCATCCAGCGCATTCTCGGCATCGTCAACGGCACCACCAACTACATCCTCACGAAGATGAGCCAGGAGGGCCGGGAGTTCGCCGAGGTTCTCGCCGAAGCCCAGGCCCTTGGTTACGCGGAGCAGGACCCCACCGCTGATGTCGAGGGGATCGACTCACAGAACAAGATCGCGATCCTTGCCGCGATTGCCTTCGCGCGCCGGGTCAACGTGGAGGACGTCTACCGCGAGGGCATTTCGAAGATCACGCCCACCGACATCGAGTATGCCCATCGCATGGGCTACGTGATCAAGCTCCTGGCCATCGCCAGCCGGCACAGTGAGCAGATCGAGGTGCGCGTCCATCCGGCCCTCGTGCCGCGGTCACATCCGCTGGCCTCGGTGGACGGCGTTTTCAACGCCATCTTCGTCCAGGGCGATGCCTGCGATGACGTCATGCTCTACGGTCGCGGCGCGGGGGCGCTTCCCACTGCCAGCGCTGTCGCGGGGGATGTGATCGACTGCGCCCGCAACATCCTGCGCAACGCCAGGGGCCGCGTTCCCTGCACCTGCGAGAGCCAGGCGAGCATCCTTCCCATCGACGACGTGGTTGCCAAGGCCTACGTGCGCATGAGGGTGAAGGACCGGCCGGGCGTTCTTGGCAGCATTGCAACGATCCTCGGCCAGGAGGGCGTGAGCATCGAATCGGTGATCCAGGAGGCGAACGTTGGCGAGGACCTCGCAGAGATCGTCTGGGTCATGCACCCCTGCCCGCAGCGGTTCCTGCGCACCGCACTCGCGGCCATCTCCAACCTGGGAATCGTGGACTCCATCCCCAACGTGATCCGGGTGGTGGAGTAATCCCGCTCATTGTGAGACGCACTCCAGGGCCGTCACCCAACCGGGTGGCGGCTCTTTCGTTGGAGGAGACCCCTCACCCAGCGACGAAATGTTGTGCGCGCATCACACTGACCCCGGGGGTCTGTACCATGTCAACCTGCCAGAACTGCAACGCGCTTTCCGGGCGGGAGCAGATCGCCGCCGCTGTTTCGACCGCCCTCGAGACCACACCCATCATTGACCTGCACACCCATATCTACAGCGCCGATTTCGGTGAGCTTCTCCTGTGGGGCGTGGATGAGCTGGTCACCTACCATTACCTGATCGCCGAGGTCTGCCGCGCTCCCGGCGGGCCGTCTCCCGCCGAGTTCTACGCGATGACGAAGACCGCGCAGGCCGACCGCATCTGGCAGCACCTGTTCGTGGAAAGCTCCCCGGTCTCGGAAGCCTGCCGCGGCGTGCTCACCACCCTCAATGCGCTGGGGATCGACGTAAACAAGCCGGACCTGAAAGCAGCGCGCGATTACTTCGCAAGCACCACCGTGGCCGCTCACATCGACCGGGTGCTGGAACTGGCCAACGTGCGCGCGGCGGTCATGACCAACGACCCCTTCGACCCCGTTGAGCGCCCGGTCTGGCTGGGCGAGGGCTGCACCGACGCGCGCTTCCTGCCTGCCCTGCGCATCGACGGCGTGCTGATCGAGAGCATGTGGGCGCGCAATGTGGCCTCGCTGCAGGAGTGGGGCTACCCGGTGACGCCAGGCCTCACCCAGCAGGCGTTCCGGAATGTGCGCAAGTTCCTGGCCGATGAGATCAAGCGCATGAGCCCCCTTTACATGGCGGTCTCGCTGCCCGACACCTTCCAGTTCCCCGGCGAAGATTTCACCGCGCAGATGATCGCCAACTGCGTCCTGCCGGTGGCGCGGGATACGGGCACGCCCTTCGCCATGATGATCGGCGTCAAGCGCCAGCTCAACCCGGCGCTCAAGCTCGCGGGCGACGGTGTGGGCAGATGCGACATCCGCGCAGTGGAGCAGATGGCCGCTGACAATCCAGACATCCGCTTCCTGTGCACCCTCTTGTCTCGCGAGAACCAGCATGAACTGTGCGTGGCTGCCCGCAAGCTGCCGAACCTCATGCCCTTCGGCTGCTGGTGGTTCCTGAATGACCCGCTGACCATCGACGAGATGACCCGAATGCGTCTGGAGCTGCTGGGGCTGTCTATGATCCCGCAGCATTCCGACGCCCGCATTCTCGACCAGCTCATCTACAAGTGGAAGCATTCGCGGGCGATTTTCGGCAAGGTGCTGACGGACAAGTACGTGGACCTTGCGGAAACTGGCTGGCGCGTGACCGCCGAGGCAATCGCGGATGACGTGGAGCGCCTGGTGGCGCGGAACTTCACGGATTTCGTGGGGCGCAGGGTATAGACGCGCGGCACGCCGGTCGCGCAGCCGTTCCGGGGGGGCCGCCGTTGACGCCGGGGCCCCTTTTGAGCATACTTCAGGAAAACCACAGGCAGGACAATCCCCACATGCGGCGCGATTTGCGGTCTTTTCGCGCGTCGCGGATTGCCTGACCAGCCGAGAGGACGATTTGCATGCCACGGACACAGATCGCCGCCCAGCTCTACACGCTGCGGGACTTCACTCAGACCACCGAAGACTTCGCCCAGGCCATGAAGCGCGTGCGCGAGATCGGCTATGAGGCCGTGCAGGTCTCGGGCATCGGCAAGGACATCGACTGGGCCGACGTCCGCCGCATCTGCGACGACAACGGGATCGAGGTCGCCGCGACCCACGTTTCTTTCGAGAGCCTGCGTGACGAGACCGACCGGATGATCGAGCAGCACGAGATCATCGGGTGCAAGTATCCCGCCATCGGTGGCCTGCCCAATGAGTTCCGGGGCAGCGCCGAGGGGTATGCCACCTTCGCCAAACAGGCCAATGAGGTGGGGCGCAAGCTGGCGGCGGCCGGGATGGCCTTTGGGTATCACAACCACAGCTTCGAGTTGGAGAAGTACGGCGATCGCACGGGCCTGCAGATCATCTACGAAGAAAGCGACCCGAAGTACGTGACCGGCGAGATCGACACCTATTGGGTGCAGCATGGCGGCGGCGACCCCGCGGCGTGGATCCGCATGCTCAAGGGCCGCATGTTCCTGGTCCACTTCAAGGACTTCCGCATCGTCAGTGGTGAGCAGCGCTTCGCCGAGGTGGGCGAGGGCAATCTCAACTGGCCCAATATCCTTGAGGCATGCAAGACCACCGGCGTCGAGTGGTATATCGTGGAGCAGGACAACTGCTACGACCGCGACCCCTTCGACAGCCTGAAGATCAGCTTCGACAACATGCGCGCGTGGGGCCTGAAGTAAGGGGAACCTTTGCAGGCCGCGAGAAGGCCGACGCCATCGGCGGGCTGTAAGCGGCACCATGACGCACGCCAGGAGATACACCATGGAATACCGCAATCTCGGCAAGTGGGGCGTCAAGCTCAGCAAGGTAGGGCTGGGGAGCTATCTCACCATCGGCATGCATGTGAGCGATGACCTCGCCGCCGAATGCGTGGCTCTGGCCTTCGATTCCGGCATCAACTGGTTCGACACCGCCAATGCCTACAATCGCGGCGAGGCCGAGAAGTCCCTGGGCCGCATCCTCCCCGGCTACCCGAGGGAGTCTTACGTCCTCGCCACCAAAGTCTGGGCGCCCATGGGTGACGGGCCCAATGACCGCGGGCTGTCGGCGAAGCACATCTTCGAACAGTGCCATGCAAGTCTCAAGCGCCTCAATGCCGACTACATCGACCTGTATCAGTGCCATCGCCCCGACCCGGACACTCCGCTGGAAGAGACGATCCGGATCATGGATGACCTCGCGCGGCAGGGGAAGATCCTCTACTGGGGCTGCAGCGAATGGCCGTCGGCGCTCATACAGGAGGCGTGCGACCTGGCGAGGGCAATGGGCTGCCGTCCGCCGGCCTCCAACCAGCCCCGGTACAGTCTCCTGTGGCGGTACCCCGAGGCCGAGGTCTTCCCCACAACGCTGAAGACCGGGATGGGCAACGTGGTCTTCTCGCCCCTGGCCCACGGAGTGCTAACAGGCAAGTACGAGCCCGGCCAGCCGCCTGCCGAGGGAACCCGGGCGTCGGACCCCTCGCAGAACAAGATCATGATGGACCTGTACTTCAAGGACGAGATTCTCCGCAAGGCCCAGACCCTCAAGAGCATCGCGGGTGATCTCGGCATCACCGCCGCCCAGCTTTCCCTCGCCTGGTGCATGAAGCACCCGGCGGTGACATCGGTGATCATCGGGGCCACGAAAATCGAGCAGATGCGCGACAATGTGGCCGCCGCCAACGTGGAGCTCAGTGACGAATTGTACGCGCAACTGTGCGACCTGTTCCCCAGGCCCGAACTGGGCGCGCCGTAGGCCCGGACCGGAACAAGCCGGTGGAAAAGCAACGGGCCTCCAGCGATGGAGGCCCGTGTCGTGCGCGTAATTCGAAGCGTGGCTCAGTAGTTTCTGGGGTCACCGAACATCTTGAGGCACTGGGTCTGGTCGATGGGCCCGGACGGGGTCTTCTGGTACTTCACGTGGCCATCGCAGTAGGCCATGTTCGTCCCGTCGTTGTGGCGCTTCCAGCTCTCGATGGTGGCCGGCAGATCGTCGCCGCGTCCCCAGCGCCCGGCGCATGCGGTGCTGCGATTGGTCCCGCACAGGCCGCGGGTGTTCATGCCGTCGCCGCAGAGGACCTTCTCCGCCGGGAACTTGATCTCGGCCTGGATACGGCCGTAGCAGCCGTTGTTGCTCTGAAGCACCTGCCGCGCCGCGGCATAGCCGTTCACGTCGAAGTTGGCCGAGGGGCAGACGAAGACCTGGCGATTCTTGATGTACGGGCCAGTGAGGCCGGCGTAGCGAATGTCGGTTGTGGCGACGGCGGCCGGCCGCCACCAGGCGTCCACATTCAGGCCGTCGTTCCTACCGGTTCGGGGTGGTGCGCTGCAGCACCACGGGAACTTCTCGTCATAGTCCTGGCTGTACATGAGGAACGAGAGAGCGATCTGCTTCAGGTTCGACTGGCAACTCGCCTGGCGCGCTTTCTCGCGTGCTCTGGCGAACACGGGGAACAGAATAGCCGCCAGAATCGCGATGATCGCGATGACCACCAACAACTCGATCAGCGTGAAACCATGGGTCTTGCGCAAGCCGTTCACCTCTTTCCTGAAGGATGTACTCCCTACTTTCGAGGTGGGCCTTGCGAGTTCCTTCTCAGAGTCATAACATTTTTGTCCTGAGTTCCGGCGGTCTGCCGGAGTGCCCAAAGCAGAGCCCCGGCCAGGTTGGCCGGGGCTCCATGGTGACGTTGAGTGTGCCGCCAGCCTGAATGCAATCGGCTCCCTAGTCGACCCCAAACTCTTGCGGTTGGAACTGGCGCTTGTGGAACTTGACGTGGCCGTCGTAGTAGCCGCAGTTCATGCCGTCATTGTGGTCGAAGCGGCGGGCATCCCAGCCGGTGGTGGACCCGGTGTCGCTGCCCATGTGACCCACGCCGCAAATCATGTGGCAGTGCACTGCCGTCTCCACGATGGCGATGAGTTCCGCCGGGCTCTTGAACACGGACTCCGTGGGCGGCCGGCGGTGCCAGCTGTTTCCGAAGGGACCGTTGCCGATCTGACCGATGATCCCAGGGCGCCCGGCATTGGCCCCGTAGCCGCCGAGATACTGCCCCGCGAAGCTTCGCGGAACGCTGAGCATGCAAGGCCGAGAGATCTCTTCGGTTGAGGGGCAGATGTACAACTGCCAGTTCTTGGTGTAGGGCTGGGTGACTTCTCGCCAGTCCCAACCCGGCGCAACACAACCCGTGGTGGACGAAGAGGTGCAGTTGTGCGGGAAGCGGCCGTCGTAGTCGGTCTTGTACATGATGCACGCGAGCATGATCTGCTTGATATTCGACTGACAACTTGCCTGACGGGCCTTTTCACGTGCTCTTGCGAACACTGGGAACAGGATGGCCGCCAGGATCGCGATGATCGCGATTACAACCAGGAGCTCG
>JAGPGE010000321.1 GCA_018056145.1 Armatimonadota bacterium | reverse complement strand
GGTTCGGTGCGCGCCGCCATACTCCTTTCACGAAAGGGGAATGCCTGCCCCAATTCACCACTCCAGCTGCTCGACGCCGTCCTTCGTGGCCCAGAGCTTCTGGGCGCGGATGGATGAGCCTGGCCCCTCCTCATAGTAGACGAAGAGGATGGTGCCGTCCTTCAGTTCCAACATGCTCGGGTAGGAGCCGATGGTGGCGTCCATCTGCATCGACGGGCTCCAGGTCTTGCCGAAGTCCAGGCTATAGTTGAGCGCCGTATTGGGCAGGCGGTGCCCGAGAAGCAGGATGTTCTTGCTGGTGAGGAACAGGTACGGCGCATGCCCCGGGAATCCGATCTTCTCGGAGCGGGTCCACGTCCTGCCCTTGTCCTCGGACCACGAGTACCACATGCTGTCGCCTGGGTTCGCCCGCATGACGCACAGGAGGCGGCCGTCGGGCATCTCGCAGACATCCGGCTCGTCATTGTCGTCATTGGTTTCGTCTACCCACACCGGGTCGGTCCAGGTCTTCCCACCGTCGGTGGAATGCATTACCGCGGTCCAGTTCCGCAAAGGCTGCTGGTATTCGCGGTAGATGGGCCAGATGAGGGTGCCGTCGGAAAGCTCCCGCACCGGAGCGGAGGAGCCCCAGTACTGTCCGGCGGTGTTCGGGACGAGGTGCGGTTCGCTCCAGGTGAGGCCGTTGTCGGTGGAGAAGCTGGTCCAGAGTTCCTTGTAATGGCCGGGCTTGCTCGAATCAGGAGGCTGCCAGTTCCCGTAGTAGGTGAACCAGTTGCACAGCAGCGTCCCGTCGCTCAGGCAGGCGATGTGCGGGTCGCGGTCGTCCCAGGGGGTGTCCGCGACTGTGAAAGCGGGGCTCCAGGTCTCGCCCTCGTCGGTGGATCGGACGGCGCTGACCCGCGCGCCCTTCGGCAGATCGTCCCGGGGGAACGACACGTGGTCGTACCCGGCGTAGAAGACGCACAAGAGGTCTCCGTTCGCGCAACGGCAGATGTCCGGGAATGCCTCGTAACCGCCGGCTCCGGCGTCCTCGCAGATGACCTTGAAACTGGGTGGCATGTGTTTTCCTCCCGTGTTCTGCCAGGGCGAGTCAAGTTGGCCCCGGGTGCCTTTGATGCTCATATTCCTGTAGGTGGCGACGGCCTGGCTGGTTCCGAAACCGATGCGGCCGCTCAGTGCAGTGTCATCCCGCGCCTGCAGCACCTCGGCGTCATTGACCCAAATGGTGATGTTGGGCCCTTCCGCCTTGACGCGAACCCGGTGCCACTGCCCCCTGGGCATCTTCACCCCGGACGCCCTGCGGATGTTGCGCCAGTGAATGTTGGGTTCGTTGCGGACCAGGTACACCCCGTCGGCCTTGCTGCTGAACTGGATCAGGTAGTATGCTCGGTTGTCAGTAGAGCGGAAAAGGAACTGCGCCGCTCCCACGCCACTGCCGCCGGGCTCTACGCGGAACTCGAAGGTCACATCGAAGTCCGCGAGCACCGGTTCCCTGAGGAATGCGTGTGCGGTGGAGGCCCAGTCGGACTCCGAGTGCCACCAGGAGGCCTGATTCAGCAGACCGCCAGTCGCCGTCCAGTCGCCGCCGGAGACCTCCCAGGCATCCATCGAGTTGATATCGAGCGCGATGTCCACCGGCTGTGCCCCGAGGCAGGACGCAAGGGCCAGCAAGACGACGGCGGGGATGGATTGGCGCAGGATCATCATCTCCAGGCGCAACCGAATGGCACGTCAGGCTGTCAACTTGAGAGGAGTTCTCCCATGGCGTGCTGTAGTCCTCCATTCGGCCGCTGGCACCCGGTGTACTGCGCGGGGTGGATTTCAGCGGAGTTGATGTTGCGCAACTTGAGCATTTCTTGATAAAATATTGACTAGCTCAGAGTTGGTGGGTGGCCGACCGGGTCTCATCCCACCCCGCCGCCCGATTCGCACTCATGGCTGGCCCTTCCAGGCGCATAGGGGGATGTCTGCGCCAACCAGGCTACGCCGCCGATGACCTTCGGGGCAAGATCAAATGTCGGCAGACAGGGAGTACCGCAACCCGGGCGAAGCCGCCGGGCAGCTCAGCCGTGATGTGGCTGAGTTGCTCTGGCCGGTGGAGTGCGGGCATTTCGACCAGGCGCTGGCCCGGGCACGGGGCGGCTTCTGTACGCCCATGGCTCTGGTTGCGGATGCCGGGCGTGGCAAGACATGGCTGCTGGGGTCACTGATCCAGGCAGCCAGACTCGGGGGCGACCCCGGTCTGCACCTGCACCTCGACCGTTACTTCTCACTCCACGCGCTGACGCGCCACGGCACAGACCGGCTCCTTCAGCTGAACCCGGACCTTCGATCACTTCCGGTACCCGCAACGTCGGGTATCGACGCTTTCCTCGAGCTTTTCAGTGGCGCCAATGCGACCGTGGCTTCGGCTGAGCGCGGGTTCGTGCTGGGCCTGTCAGGCCTGGAAGCTTGTGTGGACGGCGCCCCGGACAGCGCGCTTACCGATGCGGTGATCGCGCTGGTGCAGGAAGCGCAGCGGAACTGGCGTCACACGCTTCTCATCGTCGAACTCCGGCCCCAGCACCTCGATCCGTCCCTCGATGCTGTGTCACACGCCGGACTGGTCTACTTCCCCATGGGCGAGCCGGTGGACGCGGTGGTGGAGCGCGTGCTGGCTTCTGCCTCCAGGGACCTGACGCCCTTCGCGCCCTCGGTCGTCCCGATGGCTTCGGCGCGCGCTCGCGGCAATCTGCACCGTCTCGTGGCCGCCATGCGCAGCATCTCGGCCCGGGCAAGCGCGGCGGGCATCGAGCGAATCGAGCCGTTGCAGTGGGAGGCTCTTGCCGGTGGGAGCATGTCCGAAGAGATCAGCGTGGGTGCGTCCGCGGAAAGGCGCGCTCTGCTGGCTGCCATCGTGGACTGGCCCGCCGCCGGCTTCATCCCCCTGGAATTGCTCCTTTGGCGTCTACGAGTGCAGGACGCAGTACGCACGGAAGAAGACTTCGAGGAGTTGCTGGCCGACCTCAAGGCAGCAGTTCCACTGCTGGGCCTCGAGAAGCGCGGACGGGTACCTCACCTGCGCTTCGAGTGGCTCGAATTGCGCCGTCAGGCTACCCGGGCGGCCCTTGATGATTCCGACCCGGACACTGTGGTGGCGCGCCGCCGGTTGCAGGCGCTGATCGCTTCCGGCCTCGGCTTCGCGGCGGAAGGCGACGGCGAGAAGGCGCTCGAAGCCCTGCGCGACGCGGTGGCCGGATCTGGCGAGCCGCAGTTCGCTGTGTTCCGCCGGCAGGCCGCGGCGCTGGCATCGGCACTGTGGCGCGGCGAGTACCCGGTGGATACGATGCACAGGGCCGCAGCCGCGCCATTACTGGTGGAAACAGCCGGAGCGTCGGCATGCAGCCCGCTCGTTGAAGTGCTGGAGGAGAACGAGCCCGCATTGATCGCCGCATCTCAGGACGCTCTGGCCTCACTGGGCGAGGCCGCAGTGAGGCCGGTGTCCCGTCTGCTGGGGTCGGATCAGGATGCCCTGCGCTTCCGGGCGATCACGGTGCTGTCACGCATTCCAGTGGCCGCTTCCCTTGAGGCCCTCACACCCCTGCTCGGCGCGGCGGACACCGATCTGATCGCGGTGTGCCTCGAAGCCCTGCGGAAACTGGCGATGCCCGAAGCAGGGGCTGCGGTATTGTCGCTGGTTGAGCACCCGAGTCCTGAAGTCCGTGCGGATGCCATCGCGACCTTGGCCGGGCTGGCTTACGTTGAGGCGCTTCCGGCCGTGGCGACTGCGCTCTCGGATGACAGCGAACTGGTGCGCGCCGCCGCGAGTGCATGTCTGTCCTCGCTGGGCGACGAACGCGCGATCCCGACCCTCGTTGGGCGCCTCTGTGACCCCGCTTGCCGTGGCGCGCAGGCTATCGCCAGCGCCCTGCTGTCCTTCGGCGAGCCCGCGCTTACGGCGCTGCTGGAAGCCGCCGTCTCGGAGGAGGCCTCCTGCCGGGCTGGGGCGGTCCGTGGACTGTGTGCGTTCCCGGCCGACCAGTCAGTCGAGCCGCTACTGGCTCTGCTTGCGGACGACGACGACGGAGTGTCGCAGGCGGCTCAGTCCGCGCTAGCAGGCTTTGCTGCCGAAGCGGTGGAACCGGTCGCGGCCCTCATGGGTTCGGAGGATGCCAGGGAACGCAGGCTTGCGTCCAGTACTCTCGTACTCATCGGCGAGGCTGCCGTGCCCGCCCTGACATCCCGGTTGACTGCGTCTGAGCCGCGGGTGCGTGAGGCGTCGGCCTGGGCGCTTGGCAGTCTTGAATGGGAACCAGCCGCGCCGGATCTGGCCGCGCTGCTGGGCGACGAGGAGCCATCCGTCCGGATCGCGAGCATTCAGGCGCTGCGGAGCATCGGCTCGACCGATGCCCTGGCCTGGCTGGTCGGATCCCTCTCCGACACAGTTCCCGAGGTAACTTCGGCGGCCTCTGAGGCCGTCGGCTCATTCGGCTCCCGAGCCCTGGGGCCGCTGCTCGCGGCACTGACGGATGCTGCCGGCAATGTTGTGCCCGGAGTTGCGGACGCGCTGGTGGCCCTGGGTCAGGATGCCACTCTTGGCATCTGCGACGCGCTGCGCACCGCGAGCGGCGGTTGGAGGCTGGCGGGTCTGCAGGTGCTCGACCGCCTGCGAGATCCCGAATGTCTGCCCTTCGTGGCCGAACTGCTCAGCGACGCCGAACTTGGCAGGGCGCCGGCTGATTTGCTGCTCTCCTTCGGCGACGCCGCGATGCCCGTGCTCTTCGGCCTGCTGGATGATGAGGCGTTAGCGCTCGTCGCGGCAGATCTTGCCGTTGAGGCCGGCCCGCCCGCGGTCTTCCCGGCAATTGCAGCGCTTGCCAGCGATGATCCCCGCGTTCGCGCATGGAGCGCGCACATCCTGGGGCGCCTGCATCCGCCGGAAGCGGTCGATGCGCTGCTGGGCGCGCTCACTGATGTTGAGGTGCAGGTGCGCAAGGCCGCGGTCATCGCGTTGGGGGCCATCGCCGACCCGCGGGCGCTCGGAGCCATGGCGGCGCTCACACGCGACCCCGAGCCGTCGGTTGTGGTTGCGGCGGCCGAGAGTATCCAGGTCTTCGGGCAGGACGCAGCGCGCCTGCTGGTGGAGACCTGCCGCATCGACGACGACCGCGATCTGCTAGCCCTGCTCCACGTGATCCGGGTGATGGGCGATGAGTCGCTGGATGACTTCCGGTCCCTGCTGACCGTTGCCGATGCGCCGGTCCGCGCGAGGGCAGCCCGCGTGCTCGCCGCGATCCCAGACGACGTCAGCATCCCCGGTATCTGCAGGCTTCTGGCCGATCCGGATCAGGCCGTGGCGGACGGTGCGCATGCCGCGGTGGTCCGGCTGGGTGACGCGGCGGTACCCGCGCTGGTCCAGCTGTTACTGGACGATATCGAGGCGCTGCGCACCCGGGCTCTGGATGCGCTTGTGGAAGTGGGGCCGAGTTCACTCCCGCAGATCGTGGCTCTCCTGGGTGACCGGAACCGGGACGTCCGCAAGTGTGGAGCGTGGGCAGCCAGCGCCTTCGGAGATGCTGCCGTCGCGCCGGTTACGGATGTGCTCGCGGGGTCCAGCGACCCCGACGTGCGGCAATCGGCGGCTACCTGTCTCGCACGGATCGGCTCGAGCGACGCGGTGAACGCGCTCATCCCGGCGCTGGCAGACGCTGCCGAGCCCGTGCGCGTCACGGTGGTCCGCTGTCTGGAACACATCGGCGACTCCCGGGCCGTCCCGTGGCTGCTGCGGGTTGCGGCCACCTCGGACGGCGCGGACCAGCAGGCGGCTGCCCGGGCCCTGCAGGGGTTCGGAGCAGAAGCGGTCCCGGCGCTTGCCGCCGCCCTGGCAGACAGTGGGTCGCCGGAGGGCCGTTTCGCCCGGGAGCTTCTCAAGGAACTGGGCGAAGTCTCCGTGGAAGGCCTACTCGAGGCGCTTCCCGGCGCTGCACCGGCGCACCAGGCCGCGCTGATCCAGGTTCTCTCATCCACCGGGCCCGAGGAGGCCGCGCCGCGGGTGCTGGACCTCCTGGCGGCTGATCCTCCAGCGGGCCAGGCAGCGCAGGCTTTCGCACGCACCCATTACGAACACTGCATGGGCGGGCTCGTGCGGCGCGTTGGGTCGGAACAGCCCGGGTTCAGCGAGGCGGCGTGCCGAGTTCTCATTGAGGTCGGCGGTCCCTCAGTGGAGCCGCTGGCGACCCTCTGCGCGGAAGGACCGGAGAAGGCCCGGGCCGTGGCCGCGCGTCTCCTGGGGGACATCGGTGAGCCCACCGCGCTCCCGG
The DNA here is from genome assembly GCA_018056145.1 of Armatimonadota bacterium. Classification (GTDB taxonomy): domain Bacteria; phylum Armatimonadota; class Zipacnadia; order Zipacnadales; family JABUFB01; genus JABUFB01. The sequence goes on along the minus strand of JAGPGE010000321.1, from coordinate 612 downwards.
CGCTGCTCGAACTGCTCTCCGCGCCGGTCGGCGCGCTGAGAGTCGAGGCCGTGGCGGCGCTCCTGAAGATCGGCGACGCGGCGGCTCTGGCGCCGCTCGTGGATGCCTTCGCGGACCCGGACCGGATTGTGGCCCACTCAGCCTTCCGGGCGCTTGATGTGTTCGGGATCGCGGCGGCCAGCGCCGCTATCCGGCAGCACGAACTCGATGTCGCTCCAGTGCCGGCGTGGCTTCCCGAGGTCTTCGAACTGCCTGGCAGCCCTGCTCTGGAGCTGTTCGAGACGCTGCTGGCCTCCGACGATCCCGCTCTTCGGGCCGGTGCCGTGCGCGCGATCTGGTCAGCCGACCAGGACAGGCTCGGATCGCTGGTTCCCGGGCTGCTCTCGGACCCGAGCCCGCGTGTTCAGGAACTCTTGGTGGACTGCTGCCGTACTCTGGGCGCCCTGATCGCGCCAGACCTGCTGGGTGCGCTGACGGGTGAGGACGAGGCGGCGCGGGATCTCGCCTCCCGGTGCCTGGTGGCGGTGGGGCCTGGAGCGGTGGGTGTTCTGCTGGACGCGCTGTCAGATGCCGCGCAGGCCCGCCGGGCCGAGCTGGTTCGGGTGCTCGAGC
>JAGPGE010000320.1 GCA_018056145.1 Armatimonadota bacterium | reverse complement strand
CGGGTCGCTCACGCGCCATGCGCTGGATCTCCTCGGCGAGGCGCTGATCCTCGCGCAGAGGGACGACCGCCGGGCTCTGCTCCGGTTGTTCGCGATCTGATGGTCCTTCGGCGGCGGCTCTGAACATTATTGGCTGCATCGAGTCTTGTGCGGCATACCCTTCGGATTCCATTTCGCTGTCCGTGCTGGACATTGAGCGGCGCAGTTCACCTGTGGAACGGATGGCGACGGCCACCAGGACGAGGGCCATCAGCGCCGGAAGTCCGTGGCGCATGAGTAGCGCGAGGGTCTCCTGCCGCTTCCGCGCCGTCTGCTCGCCCGCCATCTCCTTGGCGTCCTGGGCGGCGAGCTCCGCCGACTTGAGTTTCAGGCGCTGCACCACGATGGTATCGCCGCGCTCGATGTCAATGCCCGCCGCGGCGGTAAGGACATCTCGGGCGCGTTCGATAGCGGTCACCGGGAGGCTCTCGTCCACCACGGCGGCCACGTTGAGGCGGGTAATGCGGCCGGGGCTGCGCTTGCGGTGCCGCGTGGTCTTGGAGAACTGGTACTCCCGCGTCTCTTCGGAGGATAGATAGTTGCCGGCACCCTCATTCGCGCCGCCTGCCGCGCTGCCTGCGAGCGCCGAGGGTATCCCCCCTGCGCCGCCCACCACCGCGTCGCCCCCAGTGTAGCGCTCCTGCGAACTGTGCTCGCGGACAATTGCCTGGTCACGGGTGTCGCCGAGAGGTTCCACCTTCTCCTCGCTTGTCTCTTCGGAATCCAGATCGAGGTCCGCCTGGGCGCGCACGATGGTCATCCGGGGGCCGAACATTCCGTCGAGCATGGTCTGTAGCCTGCGGGTGAGAGCGTCGCTGTGTGCCTTGGCGGTGTCGAGGGTGGTCTCTGACAATGCCAGCCCCTCGTCATTGCCGCCGTGAAGGACGCGGCCGGATGTATCGACGACGGTGACGTTGTTCAGGTCGAGGTCATCCACCGCGCTTGAGACGAGGTAGGCGATGCCGCGCACCTGTGAGCGCTCAATGTCCGCATTGGTTTTGAGTTCCAGCAGGACCGAGGCTGTTGGGCGCGCCTGTTCGCCGTAGAGGGTCTCCCGGGGCATGGACAGGTGAACGCGCGCGGAATCGATCTGCTCGAGGGACGCGATGGTGCGTTCGAGTTCTCCCTGCAGCGCGCGCTGGAGGTTGACATTGTTCGAGAAGTCGGTGCCGGGCAGGCCTGATCGGTCGAAGACCTCGAAGCCCACGTTGCTGCTGCGAGGCATGCCCTTGCCAGCCATCTTCAGCCGCGTCTCGTGCAGCGCCGTGGTGGGGACCAGGATCGAGCTTCCACCCGCGGAAAGGCGGTAGGGAACCTTCTCCCCGCGCAGCTCTTCGACCACATCGGCCGCGTCCTCCTGAGCCAGGCCGCTGTAGAGCGTGGCGTAGTCCGGCCGGGAAGACCAGATGCCCACCACTCCGAGGCCGATGACGGTGCTGGCGAGGGCGATTGCCAGGGCGGTCCGCTGGCGGGGTTCGAGGTTGTCCCAGGCGGCGCGAAGTTGCTCCAACATGACTCCTCACTCGGGCACTGACGGGTTCGTGATGCCGGCACCCGCGTCTATACCTGCAGCCGGCTGATCTCCTGGTATGCCTGCACGGCCTTCTGCGTCACCTGCACGGTAAGCTGCAGCGCAAGGTCGGCCTTCTCCACTGCGGCTACGACCTCGCTCAGGTCCCTCGCCCGCCCCGTGGCGAGTTGGGTGGCCTGCAGGCCGGCTTCGACCTGCAGGTCGTTGACCTGCCGCACGGCCTGGGTGAGGCGCTCGAGAAAGGGATCGCCGGAGGGCGCGACCCCGGCGTGACCGGGTTGCCCCGTCTGCACCGGGTTCTTGATCGGCGGCGCTGGTACCTGGAACTCGCGGAGAGAGTTGCCGATTCGCACGGGGGTTCACCTGCGGCCAGGCCGCTACCTGAGAATGTCCAGCGTGCGTTTGGCGATGTCGCGCCCGGTCTTGAGCGCGGATGCATTGGCCTCGTACGCCCTGCCCGCCGCTACCATGTCCACCATCTCAAGGGGCAGGCTGACATTGGGGCGCTCCACATAGCCCTCTGCGTTGGCCGCGGGATGGCTGGGCTCATGGACCATCATTCCCGGTGACGGGTCCTCGCGGATCGCCAGCACACGGACTCCGCCGCCCTCATTCGAAGGCGGCCCGAGGCCCCCGGCGCGTCTTGGCTGGTCGGCCAGGAGCACGACTTCGCGTCTCTTGTACGCAGTGCCCGGTGCGGCGGTGGAGTCCACATTGGCGATGTTCTGAGCGATCACATCCATGCGGACGCGCCCTGCGCGAAGGCCGGAACTGCTGATGTCGATGGACCTGAAGATGCTCATCCGCGTCCACCTCCGGTGATTGCCGTGCGGAGCATGCCGTACTGCCTGGCGAGGATCCGGGTGAGGGCCTCGTGGTGCAGGTTAGTGATCGCGAGGTCGGTGAGTTCGCGCTCGACGCTCATGTTGCCGGGCGATCCGCCGGCGCCGGGCTGCATGCGGTTCCGCGGCTGGACGGCTTCGATCTCTTGGAGCCCCGCGCCGCCGTCGGACAGTTCGGTCTCCCGCTCAACCGCACGTTGCAGAGCGTCCTCGAAATGCACGCGGCGCGGGCGGTAGCCGGGCGTCTCGAGATTGGCCAGGTTCGATGCGATGGCCTCGTGGCGTCGGGTGAGACCGATGATGGCCTTCTCGACGGCTGCGTTGGAGATGTCGCGAAACATGGTGGGTGGCGTGATCTCGCTCGAGGAAGACCCAAGGACCCCGAGCCTGGGATGTCACTCGGGGTCCACTCTGCAATCGGTATGCCAGGAGGCGAAGGAGGGACTATCGGGGCTCGACGGAAGGCGTGCTGCGGCTCCACTTGCCTCCACGACGAGCGCTGGCGGTGGGGATGCCCAGACTCTCGCGGTACTTACTGACCGTGCGGCGGGCAAGTTCGAAGCCCTGTGCCTGCATGGCCTGCACCAGTTCATTGTCGGTCAGCGGCGCGTCGGGATCTTCACTATGGATGATCTTCGCCAGGGTCACTTTTGCGGGAAGCGCGTCCTCGAAGAAGACGTCGAAGGGCACGACCTCGCCGTCCGGGAGCATGACTGTCTTCCCGCGCGTCGCCCGGCAGATTGTGGACTCGTGGATGCGCAGGCGCTGGGCCAATTGCTTCTTGGTGAGCGGGTGCAGTCCGCTGGGGCCGTATTCCAGGAAGTCACTCTGCTCTTCGAGCAGGGCCTGCGTGACCAGGGCGATGGTGGTGTGGCGGTGAGTCAGGTTGTCGATGAACTGCCGGGCCTTGCTCACCAGGCGGCGGATCTCCTGGGCGCCCTCATCCTGGCCGCGTACCCCGGACGTGGCCCGGGCCAGGCTTTCGTAAGCCTGTGAGATCCGGAGCGCCATGGCCCGGGCAAAAGGTACGCACACCCGCAGGCAGCCGTTATCCACTTCCAGGACCGCGTCCGGCAGCTTGGTGGGCACGACCTGGGCTTCCAGGCGGTGCGGCGGCTGGTACAGGTCAGCCGGGTAAGGATGGAAGTGGTCGGCGATGAACCTCAGGAATGGGGCGCTCCGGCGGTCCTGAAGGGTCTTGAGCAGGCGCGGGTCGCCCGAACCGAGCACGTGGCGCAGCCTGCCGTCGATGAACTCCCGCAGCCCACCGGGAGCCTGTCCAGGAGCCAGCCGCTCAAGTTGCATGAGCAGGCAGTCGGCAAGATCGCGTGCACCGATGCCAGCCGGCTCCAGGGAACGCAAGTGCGCGATGGCCTCCTCCACCCGGGCGACGGGGACCTCCAGTTCCTCGGCAAGAGTGACCGGGTGCGCGGGCAGATAACCACGCTCGTCCAGGCTCTCGATAAGGTACTCCACATGACGCAACATGGCGCCGTGGCAGAGGGCGCGCGCCTGCAGCAGGAGGTCATCGCGCAGCGAGACAGGACTGGCGCAGCGGGCGAGAGCGTCCTGCTCTTCGGCCCCGCCGACAGGTTGGCAGAGGGGGCTCCAGAGATTGGGCGCCGCGAGTTCCAGCGCCGGGTTCTTCTCCAGTTCCTCGCGCACCCGGTCCTCGAGGTTCTCCTGCGACAGCTCCAGGAGAGCCGACCGCGCCACCAGTTGCGGCAGCACATTGACCTGTGTGGTCACGCGCAAGTCCTGACGGAGTTCCATCGTGGCCATCGGTGATCAACTCCGGGTCGTGGTGCGGCTTCAGGCGGCCGATCGCGAACCAGCGGGCCACCCGTTCGTCTCTTCGGCGCCACTGGAGCGAACTTGAGGAAAAAGTGGGCAACAATGCAGGGCCGCTCGCCTCGGGCACGGGAATTGCAGGCTGCTGGAGCGGGTCTGCCGTGCGTGAGCCCGACCCCGAGAAAGGCGCGCGACCGTGAACGCACCGCGAGGCGTCGACCCGGTTCAACAGGCTGCGACCATTCTGAGTCTGCTCGACGCGGACGTAGTCGAACGCGTACGCGCAGGGCTGACGGAGGATCAGCGCGCACGCCTGGATGCCGCGCTCAAACAGGCGCGCGAGGCGCCGGATGAAGAGCGGGTGCAACTGGTGAGGTCTTTCACAGACGCGCGCCGACAGCAAAGGCGACAGGTCGACGTTTCGCATGCGCCCAGTGTGGTGGAGACGCCGAAACGCGTCGAAAGCTTGCCCGTGCACGAGCCTGGGGAGGATACCGACCGCATTCCGGTGGTGCCGCCCGGTCCGCCCAGCTTCGCCTTCATCACGCAGGACACTGCCCCTCACGTGGCCGCATGTCTCGCGGGCGAGATGCCCCAGGTTGCCGCTTTGGTGCTCCAGCGCGTGCCGCCGGAAGTAGCTCGGGCCATACTCAAGCACCTGCCCGATAGCGTCAGCGGCGACGTTGCCGTGGCGCTGGCGGATGACGCAGCGGCTCCCGCGCCGGGCACATTAGGCTGCATTGCCCGGGTGCTGGAGGACGAAGTCGGTCGGCTGGTGGCCCGGGACCAGCGCCGCCGACAAGGCATGCTCACGGTGGCGCGGGCGCTGGCAGCTTCGGAGAGCGAGCAGGCGGCCCGCGGGGCTCTCCATGCCCTGGCCGAAAGGGATGAGAACCTGGCGCATGGCGTCGCGGCACTCCTCGGTCTATCCCTGAATGAGGCTGAGTGTCCGGATCAAGAGTCACACAATGGGGCGCCCCATGTACCGCGCGCGTTCACCAGCGCCGTCCCCTCCCCGCAACTGCAAGTTGTCGCGGACTGCTGATTTCCGACATCGGAGGTGCCGCGTTGCCCAGCGCATTGCTCGCACGCCCGTATGATCTCGCGAACCCGCCGCTCCTGAAACCTTCCGAAGAGGCTGCCGCGATGCGCAAGGCATCCGCGCTTGAGCGTGCTTTCGCACGCCTTGCGAGCGCATATCTTGGGCAGCCTGTGGTAGTCTGCTTGACGCGGCTTGTGGACCCGCGGGAGGGGGCGCTGGTGGCAGGGAAACTCGCGTGGTTCGCAGCACGGGACGCCCGTGGGAGTGAGCCGCCGCGCCTTGGGATCTGCCCCGTTCTGTGCGGCCAGTTCGCGGCGCGGATGGTTGGCGCGGGCGAGCGCTGCGGTAACCGTGAGCTGACGGCGGTGGAGCGGGAACTGGTGGGGCACCTGTGCGGGCAGATTGCACCGGGCTGCCTCGCCGCATGGGGACAGACGGAACCGCGAGCCGGGGCGTGGGTCAGCAGCGGCAATCCGGCTGAGCCCGACCCTCGCGCCGGTCTGTTGTTGCAGCTCAGAGGGTCGGTCGGGGGGCGGGAAGGCCCGATGGCGTTCTGGCTGCCGGCGGACATGTTGCGCGAGCGCTCAGCCTGCCCCATCAGACGCAGGACCGTGGCCAATGGTCCCGCGGTACACGAGGTGCAGCAGGCCACGGTGCGCGCCGCGGTGGTACTGGGTACATGCCGGCTAACGCTGTCAGAGTTGGCGGCGCTGAAGCCCGGTGACCTCGTTGCTCTCGGCACTCCTTCGGAGGCCCCGCTTGAGATGCGCATACAGGGCCGCGCCAGACTCCACGTCCGGCCGGGGATCTGCCGGGGGAGAATCGCGGTGCAGGTGCTCGCCGATCAGTCACCCGAGTGTGAGTTCCGCGAGCATCATCCCGGGGACGGAGCGATTGCGGTGGCATGAAGGGTTCTGTGCAGCGGGTGGCGAACTACGTACCGGCTGGTAACGGGACTACCCGAGCGCACAAGCTCTTGGAGGGACAGAAAATGGTCAAGGTCGGCATCATCGGGATGGGTTTCATCGGTCAGCAGCATTTCCAGACATGGGCGGATGTAGAGGGCGCCCAGGTGGTGGCGGTTGCGGACAAACAGGTCGAGAAGGTAGCGGCGGCTGCAGCAGCGGTCGGCGGCAATGTGGGCGAAGCCGCGGCGCTGGATCTGTCCGGCGTCCAGCGTTTCACGGATGCCGACGAAATGCTGAAGGCCGGCGGCTTCGACGTGGTGGACATCTGCCTGCCCACCACCGTGCACGCGTTGATGACGAAGAAAGCTTGCCAGGCCGGTTTCCACGCCATCTGCGAGAAGCCGATGGCCCTGTCGATTGAGGAGTGCGACGAGATGATCGCGGCGGCCGAGGCCAACGATCGGCTGCTGTTCATCGCCCAGTGCATCCGCTTCTGGCCGGAGTACGAGGTACTCGCGGGCATGATTCAGAAGGGCGAACTCGGGCGGCTGGTGAGCATGAAGTTCACCCGCGTCTCGCCTTCGCCGTTCTGGAGCCAGGACGGGTGGCTCAATGATTCGTCCAAGAGCGGCGGCGCGCTCCTGGACTTGCACGTTCACGATGCGGACTACATCATGTCGGTGATGGGCATGCCGAGGGCGGTCTTCTCCCGCGCCGGGCACATGGCGCCGGACGGCCCGAAGGTTGACCACGTGATGAC
>JAGPGE010000318.1 GCA_018056145.1 Armatimonadota bacterium | reverse complement strand
GGATACGGTGGCGACACGCTGGAACTGGTGGAGGAGGTCGACCTGCGCTCCGAGGGCATACAGCTCGGCGACTGGTATGTGGTCTACGGCGTCTGGCCGGGGCTGCGGGTCACGGTTGCCAATGATCTCACCTGGCGCAAGGAACCCGCGGTGGGCTGGGAACAGCACGGCCTGCGAGGCACCGGAGCTGTAACGGTCAGAGCGCGTGGAACGGCGGGATCCCTGGCACTCCGCAGCGGCGAAGGAACCTGGCAGGACGCACCGCAGGGCCGCCAGTCATTCACTCCAGCGGAGTTGGGTTCGGGCGGGGTCACAATCATCAGCGGCAAGCCGGACTGGCTCAACCTCAATGATGCGGGAGCGCCGGCGGTGGCCGAGATCGCGCTGGACGGAACGCCCGTGACGGTAGAAGCGGCCAAGGACCTGGGATGGATTGACCCGCCGGGGAAGCTCCGGGTCGTGCTGAAGGACGCGGACAACGCGCTGGAACCGGGCTCGGTTGACGTGAGGATAAACGGACGCGACACAACCGGCGCGGCCGGGATCGCCCAGGCCATGATGAGCGGCGACGGGCGACGGTTGACCGTGGAGGTCGATCTTGCGGCGGCCCTGGCCAGCGAAATGCACCGGCCGCGCAGGCACCAGATCGAGGTGAGCGTGGCGGACCGGTCCGTGGAGCGACACCGCGCGACTCTCTCCATCTCCTTCATCAACAAGGTCCCGCTGGAGACCGGGGTGACCTACCTGAGTGACCTCAAGGCCCTGAGTTCCTTCGCCCACGGCGGACTGATCCGCGATCGGGACTACGTGGGCAATCCGGCGGAAATCGCCGGGCGTATCTACCCGAAATGCATCACCCTCTGCCCGGAACCCAGTCCGGACGGCACCTACGGCCGGGTCGTCTACCAGGTGCCGGAGGGGCTGGGGAATGCGAAGCTGCTGGCTGAGGTCGGCATCAGCGATTCCAGCAGGGGCAACGGCAGCGCCACCTTTCAGGTTCAGGTCGGAGACTCAGCGGACGGCCCATGGCGCACGATGTTCACCTCGCCGACGCTGCGTGGTGGGGGAGATCCGGTGAGCGTTGAGGTCCCGCTTGCGGGCGCGAAGTTCCTGCGCCTGTACACCACGGACGCAGGTGACGGGATCAACTCTGACCACGCCGTCTGGGGAAGCGCCAGGCTGAAGTAGTCTCGCAAACCGCGGCTGCTGGGCAGGCCTGGCTCCCTCAGCCGCCCAGCATCACCTTCCGCAGCAAGTCCACCGTTTCCAGCCAGCAGCCTGGATCGCCGCCGAGGACATCGGTGCGGTCGAAGGTGAACTCTGACTCCAGGTATGCCTGAAGCTGGTTCAGCCTGGCAGCAAGCCCATTGCGCAGTGCGGCGTGGTCCTCGATCTTCAGGGCAATGCAATCCACAAGCACCTCTGCGAAGCGCTCGCCGACGTCAAGACACCGGGCGAACCAGCGGATGTCCGTATCCTCGCGGATCTGTTGGGCCGCGCGTGCGTGGCCCAGCGCCTCCCGGGTCACTTGCAGGCGCAGGCGCCAGTCCTCGCGCAGGCTTTCCCACGTCCAGTCATGACCCACTGGGTCGCCCTTGAGACGCCGCATTTCGCGGGTGACCGTCCACCAGACGCGCGCAACGGGCCAGTGCCTGCCATCGCCGCTCAGATGTGCTCGGTGCATATGCGGCCCGGCATCCTCTCCCCACAGGCGCAGACAGGCTTCGTGCAGCAGTCCGTCCGGTCCGAAGATGGCCGCTGGGCGGTGCTCGCCGCGTGTCATTGCGTCGAAAAGCGCGGCGGCTTCGGTTGCGGTCCGCGGATGCTCAGCCCAGCGTGACGCTGATCCGTTCCAGAGAAACTCGGCGTTCATCAGCTGCACCGGCTCTTCATGCAGCCCGCCATTGGACAGGCAGACCGACTTCGCGCCCGAGAACAGGTGCGCCAGCGCGCCCGACACATTCGTGAGGTCGTCGGTGTTGTAGTTGTCGCCGCCGGCGAAGGAGATCACATGCACCCCGTGGCCGCAGCCTGCTTCGTCCAGAGCATCGCGAAGCTGTTGTACCCGCGGCTCGCCCGAGGGCTGCAGAAGCTGCTCCCTCAGGCCGAACTGAACGCCACGGCAGGGGCCGATCAGCGAACTCAGAACGCGGAAGTACTCGACCTCCCGCGACCAGACCTCCGGCTGCCCGGGTTCGTGACGCGTGGTGTAGACGGGCGAGGTGAAGATGAGGGTGAGGTCCCGGGCGGGTGCGTAGTCGCCGTCGGCGGGCAGCGCACTGAGGCGGTCGCGAATCTTGCGGAACCAGGCAGCCATCGCACCAGCCTGTCCGTGTGGGTAGGCAAGCCGATCACTGGGCCAGCGCCTGCGGCATTCATCGCACCGCTGCTGCCAGGCTTTCTCGCTTTCTGAGAAATGCCCGGTGTCGATGTCGTGGATGTACATAAACCCGGGCTGGACGGTCTCGACGAACCTCGCCATCTCCGCGAGCTTCGCTTCCTGCATGGCGTCATTGGACGGGCAGGTCCCGTAGCGCCGGGAGGCCGGGGCTTCGGGCAGGCCGCAGCACAGGTACTCCGGACCCTCAGGATACGGTCGCCGATTGACGAACACCTCGCCCTGGTAGCCCGCGCGGTAGATCTCGGACTGCTGGTACGACGTGCCATAGCCTGCCCCGTAGCCCGCGAAAGTCAGGCGGATGCCACGGGCTCGCGCATACCCGGACAGATGCCGGGCGAGTTCGGCGTAATGCGGGGTGCGGTTCACATCCCACCCGAAGCCGTCGAACCAGACCTGGTTGATCTTGTGGGCGAAACACAGGTCCAGCTTGCGTTCCATCCTCGCGCGGGTAGCGTCCAGACCATCACCCCAGTCGTACGCCCAGCGATTGCATTCCACGTTGATGAGCCAGTCCGCGGCACAGCGGAATCGGAATGCCGGGAAATCGGCGATCTCGACGCAGGGAAGGTCGAAGCCGCCATCGTGTTCGCGCACGAGCTGCAGAAGCGTCGCCGCGCCACGCAGGAGCCCTTCTGCTTGCGTGGCAACGATGTGCACTCCGCTATCCCCAACGGTCAGCGAGTATGCTTCCGGTCGTTGGTCAGGTCCAAGGTCACGGGCGAAGCCTGCGTCCGTCTCAACGCGAAGGGAGATCGTTGCCGCGGATTCCGGCGCAGCGGGCACCACAGGCGCCTCAAAGCGCTCAGCGAGCACCCGGACGGCATGGGACGCGGGGTCGCCCGCGATACGCCAGGCCCCAGGTCGGCCACGCAGGTGCCCGTCGGAGTTCACAACGCGCCGGGGGATGGGCAACAGGCGGCGGTCACTCATCTGGAGATCCTCCGCGGAAGTCGGGCGGCCGGGATTATCACACAAGGCAGGAGGGTGGTTCCACCGAGGCGCGGCGGTTCCTTCGTGAACCACGAGGGCGGGGGGATGCCGGCTGCCCTGCACTTCCCGGGCGTGGAACCGGCCCGGAGTGGGCAAGTGTCGCGAGGGCTTCGGCTGCGGGAAGGGCGAACCGGCTACCTCCACCAGTGACGCCAGGGGCGACGTGCCCGTCGTCGCGGAGGTTCGGGCCCGCCCCCGCCATCATCAGGGGGCGTGACTTCAGGCCCGTTGGTCTCCACCGGACCGGGTGGCGGCGCCATGGATACATCTGCCATCTGGTCGAATCCGTCACACGTGGCGTCGGCACATGCGCCGGCCGAGTCGCCGATGCCGCCCCAGAGAGCGATGGACGCGCATGCGATGATCCCGAGCAGCAGCGCAAACTCGACGGTCGTCATGCCACGCGCGCCGCGGGGCCCTGCTCGCGTGATCGCCTGCATGATATTCGCCTCCTGCTGGCAGGGCCCGGCTCAGCCCAGTCGGTACCCGAATCCTCTTACGGTCTTGATGACGTCGCGCACGCCGGCCTCTGCCAGCTTCCTGCGTATCGACGCAACGTGGCTGGCCGCGGTGCGTGTGTGTCGCGATCGACGGTTCCCCAGCGCGCTGACCAGCTCAGCCGGGCTGACAACTTCGCCCGGGCGCCGGGCAAGCTCACCGAGAACACGGCGCTCTGCCTCCGTCAGCGCAATTCTCCTGTCCACAAGTTCCACCACGTCCGGCAAGGGCTGGGGCTGCGGATCATCGAGGGGCCGCCCCCCGTCCTCCTCCGCCGCGCCGCTGCCCGCGCCCGCACGGCGGAGAACAGCGCAGATTCGGCAGGCCAGCTCGGACAGGCTGAAGGGCTTCGTCACGTAGTCATCCGCCCCGGCCTCGAGGCCGACCACACGGTCCGCGTGATCAGTACGGCAGGACATGATCACGATGGGAACTTCAGACTGAGCCCGGATCTCCCGGCAGAAGTCGAGCCCATCTTCGTCCGGGAGTATGAGGTCGAGAATAATCAGACCTGGCTCGCTATCGGCGATAATCGCCCTTGCAGCACCGGCGCTCTCGGCAAGAAGCACCCCGTACCCGGCCTTCGCAAGCATGTGCTCCACTGCGGCTGCCAGAGCACTGTCATCATCGATAAGCAGTATCAGATCGGCCATGGGCATCCCGCCTCGCGTGCCAGCTGCTTGGTGACTCGGTCCCCGCTCACCACGGCTCGGTGCTTCCTGCTCCGTCAAGCCCGTCCACCGAGTCCATCACCGTGGACAGAGCCCGAACCATGCTGCCCGTCAGCGTGTGCCACGCCGCTGCCGAACTGACGACAACTACAGCCAGCACCAGTGCGTACTCGACGCTGGTTGTGCCGTCCTGATCTTTCCAGAACCCGCGGAGCGCCGCCCCGCATGTCCCTCCTGCCGCAAGCCTCATACCCCACTCCAGACTACTCACGCATCCCATCTCCTCGCCGGTCTACTCTACCCCGCGTTCTACCCGACTGCCGACCCGCTGACTACCTCATCAGCCTTGACGGACTCACGTTGCCCACAGCGCCTCCGGGGCGAATGAAGTCGATGAAACGCCCCGAGATCGTCTTGTTACCGTTGGTGCAGACGCCTTCGAGCCAGAAAGCACCGACCCGAACCACCTCGAAGCCCGCGCCGCTGCCGGTCCCCCCGTTGTACCGCACCAGGGGCACCATCATGATCCGCGGGTTGTCGGCACGGAAGTCGCCGAAGGTGTCTCCGGTCCAGGGAGCGGCCTGGGCACTGTCAACCCGAACCTGTAGAGCATCGGCCCAATGGCCCACGCTCACCCCCGGATTTGCCACCAGCAGATCGCCGGGCTCGACCCGCTGAGCCTCCCAGTCTGCTGCCGTTCCCCCGCCCGCGAGCAGTTCGCTGAAATCCGCGCCGCCCCGAGGATCGAGGAAACCGAAGCTGCCAGGGATCCCGGTGGGCACATCCTTCTGCAGGAGGTCCAGTGGCGTGCCGAATTCCAGCGACGTCGCCGAATCCACCCAAATCGGCACGACACAGGTGCTCCCGCCCATGCGCGAGGTGACCGCTGACCGCATGACGCGGGTGCCCTGCAGCCCGATGACGGGGAGGAAGTAGTACTGCACGCGGCGCGAAACGTTGACTTCCAGCGCCCCCCCAGTCGGAGCGGGCCCCACTTCGGGGATGGCCTGTCCGCTCGTATACACCTTGGTGGCGATCTCGAACTGCGTCTCCGGCGGAACGTTCCGCTCACTGACGTCCTGCGCGACGGCGACCGCGCGCTGGAAACATGGCAACTCCTGGGACCCCGCCCATGCCCCGGCGTCCGCGATGACCTGGCACTGCTGGCAGGCGATGAAAAGAAGACCGAGATCCACCGCCGCTCCCAGCGCCGCAATGGCAACCGGCATCGCGACGATAATCATGGGCGTGATGCCGCCGCGTCGCCTGCCAGAGAACTCCGCCGCAATTCCACTGGGACTTTTCACCGCGGTTCACCCCTCCCGCTCAAGTTTGAGACCACCCGCTGCTTGCACTCGCATCGGCTCAGCACTTGGCCTCGCGTGTCACTACTCGCGCCGTGTCGTGACGCTGGTCCGCAGGAGCTTGACTGCCTCGCCCCGAGGTGTGCTGCCCGTTGCCAGGAACCACCCGAACAGCCCAGGCAGCAGAAGCTTGTGCTGATAGCTGACCTCGACCCGGATGAGAGCTCCATACGGTGCGGTGTTGGTCACCCCGTCATCCGCGAGGAGTGGCCAGGTGCCCGTGGGATAGGACTCGTCGGGTCTGTAAGTCTGAGTGACGGTGAGGCTGCCCGGGTCAAGAACCCCCATGGACTCCTGGAGACGCGCCTCAACCTGCACCGGTGTGAGACCGACCGCTGCCGCGCGCGCACTTTCGCGCGCCAGGTTCCAGAGCTGCCCGGTGGTGCTGATGAGGTACCCGAACTCGATCGTGCCGAACAGGAAGACAATGAGGATGGGGGCGACCATCGCCAGCTCGACCGTGGCCGTTCCCCGCCTGTGGCAGAAGCTCCTCGACATGCCTGTCGTGATCATCTCTGATCACCCCGCCTCTTCATAGGAGTCCGCTGCCCCCGCGCGGGCCACCTTACTTCCTTCTTGCTGGAGATATTCCGACCTTTTTGCCAAATGCGTGGTTGGATGCCCTGAAGTTAGATAGAGCGGATACTCTTTTTTCGCTCTGTTTGACATCAAATCATGAGCTTCTTGATTACAGGCTCTATTCTATGCAAAAGTCAACGCAGTTCAATCCATGTTCACACAAGAAAACCTAAAGATATCATGTAGACCTTTGACTTCCGATTGTGGACATAGGTATAGGCTGTTCGACCAAGAAGCACGCCCGACCGGAGGGTGCGCTCCCGGGCGAGGCAAGGGCGTCTGGTCTGCAGGCTCGCGCAGATGCAGGCAGGGAGTTGGCGACACCAGGACGAATACCTTGCCGGAAGTCCACCCGCGACGCCAGGCGAACCCCTCGGAGGTGGCCGCATGCCCGTGCGCAGTTTCGGCGAACG
>JAGPGE010000319.1 GCA_018056145.1 Armatimonadota bacterium | reverse complement strand
TGCCCTCTTCGCTGAGCGCCAGACACTTCGTGATCGCCGACGTCAGGGTGGTCTTGCCGTGGTCGACGTGACCGATGGTCCCCACGTTCACATGCGGCTTTGTTCGCTCGAACTTCTCCCTGGCCATGGTCGAGACTACCTCCGGATCTGGTCACTACTTACAGGTTTGCGGCTGTCTCAAATACAGAAGACGAGGCGAGGTCTCGCCTCGTACAGGATTGCAGATGGAGCCCACGACCGGGGTCGAACCGGTGACCTTGTCCTTACCAAGGACACGCTCTGCCGACTGAGCTACGTGGGCGGGGAAGCACAAGCGCCAAACACACAAGGAAACCCGACGTTCAACCTGCCTGCCGGCCAGCTGACTGGGCGAGCTGAACGGCTATGTCGGGTAGGGATCCTCTGTGCCCTGACGACCGGCGCGGCCTGAGGGAAGGAATATGGTGGAGGGGGGAGGATTTGAACCCCCGTAGGCGTCAGCCAACGGATTTACAGTCCGCTCCCTTTAACCACTCGGGCACCCCTCCACACTCCAGTCCGTCAAGCAAACGACCGCGCCCTTCCGGACGCGGACTTGCAGTATAGCAAGGCCCTAAACGCATTGCAAGAGCATTTTTCGCTCTCGCCGCGAACGGACTCTACAGCCGTTTGGAGCCGGCGATCCGATTCGAACGGACGACCTGGGCATTACAAGTGCCCTGCTCTGCCAACTGAGCTACGCCGGCCCGGCGTCATGCTTCAGGCCGTTGAGAGACCCTCCGAACACCGCGCCAGTTTCTTCTTCGCTCGCTGCAGAGCATTGTCCACCTGCTTCACCTGCAAGCCGAGATCCGAGGCGATCTCCCCGTAGGACTTGCCTTCGAGATACCTCAGAAGAACCCCACTTTCCAGCCGGGACAGGTCTCGCTCGATCCGCTTGCGGATCAGCACCTGCAACTCGCGACCGGCCACTGCGCCCTCCGGGCCGTCGCAGACCGCATTGACCAGAGTCTCACCGAATGTCCGGTCTTCCTCCTGATCACTGACGGGCAGGTCTATGGACACGTAGGCGTTGAGCGCCGAATGCTTCTGGCGGGTGGCAGTCTTCACTGCGGTGATGATCTGCCGGGTTATGCACAGCTCCGCAAAAGAGCGGAACGCACACAGATGCTCGGCGGAGAAATCGCGGATGGCCTTGAACAGCCCTATCATGCCCTCCTGGACCACGTCATCATGGTCTGCCCCCGCAAGGAAATAGGCGCTCGCCTTACCCTCCACCAAGCTCCGGTACTTGCCCAGCAGGTACTCCACCGCGGCGTTGCATCCGCTGTGAGCGTGGGCAACAAGCTCTTCATCCGCTAACCTGGCATGCGCCCGGCCATACACGAAGTCGATCTCGCTGAGCTGCGCCATAACACAAGACCTCCGCAGACACCTGAACATCACTCTCAGGACGGCGGCGGCGGCGACCATCGACACGCGTTCAGCACCCTGGGCCGAACTTCCCCGCTCGGCCTTTGCATGGTTCGTATCGTCTGAGAAAGTGCGCCTGGCAAGGTCTGTCTGCATGTGCGCGCTGACTCTCGCCATTACGATTATAGCCCGGTACCATAGTCCAAGTCAAGCTTGCCACTGCCTGCCCGAAGGGGTAGAATGGGGTGGCAAGATCATGGCAAGTCGGGCTGCTGCGCGGGCCACTGTGGATGGCCCTGGCAGCCGTTTTTGCCTGCCGCGGAGCTATGGCGAACCGATACTCTGTCCCCGGTGACGCCACTGAGACTACGCTCCCAACCACAGGCCGGCAATGCGAATCCGTCATCACCGAAAGGCAGCGCCGATCCATGGACATCAAGGGTTACAGGCAGTCCGTTATTCAGGCTACTCGCTTCCTCATCTCGCAGCAGAATGAGGACGGGTCGTTCAAACCTGTTGAGCAGGGCATCGCCTCTTACTCGAAGGTCCCCTACGCGCTTTCCCTAATGGGGCAAGCCGAAAGAGCCCAGAGACTCTGCATGTACATCAAAGAGGGCGTCCTCGACGACGAGGGCGACTTTGTGGGCCACTTCCCCCGCTCTCCGTTGCAGAAGCGCTACTACATGATCCCCAATGCCTGGCTTGTCGCGGGAGCCCAGCGGCTCGGCCAGTTCGGCATTTCGCTCAAAGCCGTGGATTTCGTCGGAAGCTTCCAGCACCCGGACAGTGGCGGTTTCTTCACCGCCGGGCCGGCGGCGACCGTCACCGGCGAACAAGATATTCACACCACTGCCGCCTGCGGGCTCGCCTTGCTGTACTGCGGAAGGGCTGAAGACGCCGAGCAGGCCGGCTCATACCTCGAGTACATGATCAGCAACCAGCCCGCGCCGGCCGCACGCCTCTTCTTCAAGTCTCGCGCCGGGCGGCAGATCGTCACCGAGTTCAGCGAAGAGAACGCCGCCGAGCAGATGATGCAGGTGGGCAAGCCTGAGCAGTGGTACCACGTCCCGGCGCTGGCCGCGGGTTTCTTGGTCAAACTCGCAGACGTTACGGGCTCGGCGAAGACTCTCGAGGCTGCGCAGGCCTACCTCCACTTCGTGGACAGCGGCGGTCCCGACCGTTACACCAGCGAGCGCAGTGGTTTCGTGGGCTGGGCGGCTGCCCTGCTGTTCAGCGCCACTGGAAACCAGAATTACCGGCGCATCGCGCTGGCTGTGGCGAACAACCTGCTCGAGGCCCAGTTGCAGAACGGCAGCTGGCTCAAGGGCTCCATGGGCGAGGACATCACCTCCGACGTGGTAGACGCCACCGCGGAGAACATGATCTGCATGTTCCAGATCCTCGAAGGTCTCAGTTCGGGCGAGTAACGCGGCACACTGCGGGGTAGCCCCGGCCCGGGGCTACCCGCATGCAGGGAAACGCGCGGCGAGATAGCCGCGACAGTCCACAAGGGAGACCGTGACAATGGCGATTGAAGAAGTCGGTTTCGGTATCATCGGTTGCGGCGTCATCGCCCCGACCCACCGCTCAGCCATCAAGGACGCCCCTGGCGCCAAACTGGTGGCATGCTGCGACATCGTGCCTGAGTTGGCCCAGAAGTTCGCAGACGATGCCGGAGACGGAGTTCGCGCCTTCAGCAGCATCGAAGAGATGCTCAAGATGGACGAGATCCAGGCAGTCTGCGTCTGCACCCCCAGTGGGCTGCACGCCGAACACGCGATCATGGCCATGGATATGGGCCGCCATGTTCTCTGCGAGAAGCCGATGGACATCACCCTCGCGAAGATCGACGCGATGATCGATGCCGCGGCGCGCAACAATGTGAAGCTCTCGGGCGTCTTCCAGCGGCGCACCTATGCCAGCTCAAAGCGGATGCGGGCGGCTGTCCAGGGCGGCAAGCTGGGCAAGCTGGTGCTGGGCGACTGTTACCAGAAGTACTTCCGCAGCCATGAGTACTACGCAAGCGGGGCCTGGCGGGCTACATGGGAACTGGACGGCGGCGGCGCGCTGATGAACCAGGGCGTGCATGGCATCGACCTGCTCCTTTACATCATGGGCAACGTCAAGCGCCTCAGCGCTTACGCCCGCCGGCTGGTCCGCAACATCGAAGTTGAGGACACCGCTGTCGCGATCCTTGAGTTCACCAATGGCGCTGTGGGCGTCATCGAGGGAACCACCTCGGTCACTCCCGGATACGGCTGCGACATCCACGTCAGCGGCGACGACGGCACCATCAAGATGATCGGTGACAAGATTGCGGTCTGGGACGTCAAGGGCGAAGAGGGCCTGGGAGTCGAGGGCGAGGGCGACAAGGGCACCGCTGCCGACCCCACCGCCGGCCTCACCGCCACCGGCCATACCCAGCACGTGGCGGACATGGTGGAGTGCATCCGCACCGGCAAGGAGCCGGAGATCCCCGGTTCCGAAGCGCGCCGCGCGGTCGAGGTCATCAAGGCCATCTACCGCTCCAGCCGCGAGGGTGGCATGACCGTGGAGTTGCCGCTGAGCTACGACGAGGACGGCCCGGGCATCGAGCCGACCCACACCGGAATCGAGTGGTAGCCCAGCCTGCGTTAAGGCCTGATGACAGGCTTTCCGCACGCTTGACTTGCCGCAAGATCGTCTGTTACGATTCGCCGCGTACCGATCTCGAGACAGGAAGCGATAACCCGGTCATGCCGAGTTTCCAGTTCCGGACAGTGCCAGCATTTGAAACCGCGTGCTTCGCCGTTCGCCGGCGGGGCCGCCATGCGGCTGTGGGCTTCCTGCTCAGCCAGGCGCCGGTTCGTACCGGCATGCTGCGGTAACACAGGCCCCGCCGCCCGATTTTCGGTCGGCGGGGCTTCTTTCAACCAAAACCAGTTGCGAGATGGGATACGGCCTTCATGGACGGTCGCGTACTTGTACTGAACCAGAACTACGAGCCCCTGAACGTGTGCACCTGGCAGCGCGCGGTGGCACTCCTGTTCCTGGAGAAGGCCGTGGCCATCGAGCACGACGGAAAGATGCTGCGGGCGTCCAGCACGGCCGTGCGGCTGCCCACCGTGGTCAGGCTCAACTACCTCGTCAAGCGGCCCCTGCCGGAAGTGCGCATCTCCCGGTCGAGCATCATGGCGCGGGACGCCAACACCTGCCAGTACTGCGGCGCCAGGGGCAAGGCGCTCACCCTGGATCACGTGCTGCCCAAGGACCGTGGCGGATCACACACCTGGGAGAATGTGGTCGCCTGTTGCACCGAATGCAACAACAAGAAGGGCAACCGCACGCCCAGCGAGGCCGGGATGAAACTGCGAAAGCGGCCCGGCCGGCCCCGGTTCATCCCATATCTCAACTATCCTACCTTCCGGGCGGCCGTGAAACGTCCCGAATGGCGCGACTATCTGGAACCCTTCGCGCCGCACCTGTTCAAGGAGTAGCGCGGAGGTGGTGCTATCTGAACACCAGACGGGCTCCCGATCGCCGGGAGCCCGTTCCGTTTGCACTGTATGCCCAATGAACGCGGCGGCCCGGACTCTCCCCTACCTCAGACTGTCGATGTACTGCTGCCACTCGGCGTCGCTGAATTCGGTGGGCAACTCCACCCGGTTGCGCACCCACGCCGACTTCTGAGCCCCGTGCAGGGCACGGACTGCATTCGCGTGCAGTTCCAGGCGGTTCAGGTGGGGTTCGCCCCCGTCCAGCCAGTCCGCAACCGCCTGGGTGAAGTCCCGCTGGCCGTTTTCCTCCTGCCTATCCCAACTGCTCTCCCCGCACACCGGTTCGGCCATCCCCTTCGACTGGTACCAGTACCCCGCGTTCTGCGTGAGATACAGCCGCCCCTCAGTTCCCAAGAAGTCGAAATGCAGGTGCATCCAGAAGGACTGTTCGCCGGGAGTTCCCAGGGCATCGGGTGAGCAGTCAAACATGGCGCGGACGCCGCCGGGGAACCAGTACTGGGCCATGATGCTCTGCGGCGCGCGGTGGGTGAGCTCGTAGCTCTCGTCGCTGAGAGTATGCCCGGTCGCCCACACCGCCTCGGGCGCCACGTCGCCCAGGAACATGAGCAGCAGGTCCATGGTATGTGGGCCCATGCCCATCATGTTCCCCTTTGTGCTGGCGCGGACGAAGTACAGCTCGCCGATGCGGTTCGCAACGATGTCGCGGATCGTCCCGTCCCGGAACTGCGGGTAGTACCGGCGCTGAGCGTTCACGATGATCTTCAGCCCGGTGTCCCGCTGGATGGCTTCCAGTGCCGGCAGTTCCGAGGGCCGAACTGCAACGGGCTTTTCGACGATCATCGCCTTCGCGCCGTACTTCGCGCAGGTCTCAGCCTCCCAGACGCGGTTAGTGGGCATCGTTACCACGTGGACGATATCGGGGCGGACAGCATCCAGCGCCTGCTCGAAGTCGGAGTAGGCCTCGGGCACGCTGTAGGTTTCCCGGTAGCGGTCGCAGCGTTCCTCAATGGCGTCGCAGACGGCGACGAGATGCATGTTCGGCAGTTGCGCGTATGCCCGGGCGTGAGCGGTGCCCCGGCCCCCGCAGCCAAGCAGGAGAGAGCGGTACTCGGCCATTTTCGGTGGTCCTTTCAGGTTCAGAGCGTCAGACTTCCGCGGGCAGTTCGCCGCGAGAAGGGGAAGTCCTTGTGGGTATCAGGAAAGGAGGGCTCTGCCGGCCGCGCTTGAGACGCCGCCCGGCACGAGGGTCCGTGCCGGGCGGTTCCACACTCATCTGCAGTCTTCGCGTCGGGGAGAGCGCCGCTCAGTACCCTCCAGGGCACCCCGCGCCGCGCCACATGCCGTTGATGGCCGCGGTGTCCTCCAGGTTGTCCTTCTTCATCCACTTCGCATGCCCGTCCAGGAAGCCCACATTGGCGCCCTCATTGTGCACGCCGGTGGTGTAATACATCAGGTTGTTGTAGTAGCCCATCCAGCAACCGCCGCTGCTGCTGTCGGCGAGGATGATGGTCTGCGCGACTTCCTTGAACTGCGCCAGTGAGGGGAAATCCCGGGTGGCATTGATGCTCCAGCCGTAGGAGCCGCACGGGGTCCAGGCGCCGTTCGGGCCGTAGCGGTAGCTGCCGGCGAAACTCGGGCACAGGAAGATCTGGGTGTTCTTCACATACGGCTCCACGCCCTTGTTCAGGTTGGTCTTGTCATTTGCGGTGTTCCAGGAACTGCCCACGAGCCAGGAGCAGTAACGGCCCAGACGCTCATCGTAGTCCTGCACATACATCGCAAAGCCCATGGACAACTGCTTGATATTGCTCAGACAACTGGTCTGACGGGCCTTCTCCCGCGCCCGGGCGAAGACCGGGAAGAGGATTGCGGCAAGGATCGCGATGATCGCGATAACGACCAGCAACTCGATCAGTGTGAAACCACGACGTGTCATGACGGACGCCTCCGTTTGGGGATTGCGACGGCTCGGACATACGCGCATTATGACCGTCTGAGCCGAGAAGTCAAGGCGTCCCGAAGCTCCT
>JAGPGE010000317.1 GCA_018056145.1 Armatimonadota bacterium | reverse complement strand
AACGGACCTGAAGATCGAGTCCGGCGGGTATGACGCCCTGTACCCCGTGATCGCCGGGCACGAACTCAGCGGGACCCTTCTCGAGGTCGGCGCGGATGTGACCCACCTCAAGGCCGGCGATTCCGTAGCGGTGAACCCGAACACTCCCTGCCGGCGCTGCCGCTACTGCTACCGCGGCCTGTTCCACCTGTGCACCAGCCCCACCGCCTGCGGCGTCACGTACGACGGTGGCTTCGCCCAACTGTGTAAGGTCTCCGCACAGCTTGCCCTACCGGTCTCGGATGCCCTGCCGCTCAACCTGTGGGCCATGATGGAGCCGGTGTCCTGCTGCCTGCACGGGATCGATGTGGCCGGGATCGTCCCCGGCGACTGCGTGGTGATTCTCGGCGCGGGAAGTATCGGCAACATTCTGGCGCAACTGGCCCGCAACAGCGGCGCGGCGCGGGTGATCGTGAGCGAGCCACGTGAGGAGAAGCGCGAACTGGCCCTGGCGATGGCGGCCGATGATGCGCTGGACCCGTTGGCTCTCGGAGACGGGCTGACCGAAGCCGTCCACGATCTCACTTGCGGCGGTGCGGATGTGGTCATCGAAGCGGCGGGCATCCCTGCAACCGCGCTGTCTGCGATCTCTCTCGCCCGGCGTGGAGGGACTGTTCTCTTCTTCGGGGTCTGTCCGCAGGACCTGGAAGTCCCGGTACAGCCGTACGCGATCTTCCACCACGAGTTGAGCATCAAGGGCGCGTACACCAACCCCCTTACCGACACCCGGGCCATCGCGATGCTGGAGTCGGGCCGCGTGCAGGTGGCCCCACTCATCAGCCACCGGTACACGCTGGACCAGGTTGCCGATGGTCTGAAAGCTGTGCGCGCCGGGGAGACGGTGAAGGCGCAGGTGATCCCGTGACCGCCCGACCTCCTGCTGCACCCATAACCCACCGCGAACGCATGCTGTCCGCATTCCGGCGCGAACCGGTGGACCGCATCCCGTGGGTTCCCCGCCTGGACCTGTGGTTCAAGTCGAACCAGACCCGGGGCACGCTGCCGCCCGAATGGCGCGACGCAAGTCTGCGAGACATCGTGCGGGACCTGGGCGTGGGTTTCCACGCGGCAATACCCGACTTCCTGGATACCGAACACCCGGACGAAGCCTGTGACCGTGTCCTGGGGCTGGACCACGTGCCCAACCAGCCGTACCGCCTGAGGTTCCGTCGAACGCGACGCGAAGTGATCCGCGAAGGCGAGACGATCAGGGTCATCTACCATACTCCGGCGGGCGACCTGTCCGGCGTGCTGCTCTACACTGACCAGATGCGGCGCGACGGCGTCACGCTCATGCACGTCCACGAGCGAGTGGTCAAGTCGCCGGAGGACTACCGGACTCTGGCGGAGCTGTTCGGGGACATCGAGATCGAGCCCGACCAGTCGCGTTACCGGCAGTTTCGCGGGAGCATCGGCGAGGATGGCGTCGCAGTTGCCTTCGGCAATGTGGCTGCTTCGCCTGTGCACCATCTGCTGAAGGAACTCGTACCGTATGACCGCTTCTACTACGACCTGCACGACCGCCCGGACGCGGTTTTCGACTGCGCGAAGGCGATGCAGGCCCACTTTGACGCGGCCCTGCACGCCTGCTGCGACAGCGACGCGGAACTGGTGATGTTCGGCGCGAACTACGACGTGAGCATGACGCCGCCGCGGCTGTTCGAAGAGCACATCCTGCCGGAACTGAGGCGCTGGGCGGACGCCCTGCATGCCCACGGGAAGCTTCTCGCGACCCACACCGACGGCGAGAACCAGGGCCTGTGCCACCTTTACAGCCAGGCTGGTGTGGATGTGGCCGACTCTGTCTGCCCGCATCCCATGACGCGGCTGTCTCTCGCGGACTGCCACACGCAGATGGGCAACTCAGTGGCGGTCTGGGGCGGCATCTGCTCGGTGAGCGTCCTGACCGGAAGCTTCACTGACGCCCAGTTCGAGGATCATATCAACTCGGCGCTCGATGCCTTCCCCGACGGCCGCGGGATCGTCTACAGCATCGCCGACACCACGCCTCCGGATGCAAGTTTGGACCGCATCCGGCGCATCGGGGAAGCCATCGGCGCGCGACAACTCACGCGAGGTAACCAACCATGACATTTATCCAGATCGTGCTGACAGCCGCGGTCACTTTGCTTTTCGCCGGTGCCGGCAACGGCGCGGAAACGGTGCTCTACGTGTCCCAGTCCGGCGATGATGCCTGGAGCGGGAGCTTCCCGGCACCCGCGGCGGATGAAGCCGACGGTCCATTACGCACACTAGAGGGCGCGCGCGATGCCGTCCGGGCGCTGAAGGCCGCCAGCAACGGCCTCCCAGGCCCGGTGACGATCCGCATCCAGGCCGGCGACTGGTTCCTGGCCGAACCCCTGCGCCTGACGCCGGAAGACTCCGGCACGCAGGACGCACCGATCACCTGGACCACATACGGCGAGGGCGAGACGGTCCTCACCGGCGGGCAGGTCATCAATGGCTGGGAAGACGCAGGCGGCGGCGTCTGGAACGCCGAGGTCCCCGAAGTGCAGACCGGCGAGTGGTACTTCCGCCAGCTTTTCGTGCGACGGCCTGGCGAGACCCACTTCCTGCGGCGCTACAGACCATCCAAGGGCGCGCTGATCATCGCCGGCCTCACGAACGCCCCGGCGCGCGAGGGCATGGGGCACCGGCGCTCCCAGGATGAGTTCCTGTATGTCCCCGGCGACATCGAGCCCTGGGAGAACCTGGAGGACGTGGAAATCGTGGCCCTGCACGACTGGTCCTCCTCGCGCCTGCGCATCCGCGAACTGGACACGAAGAACCACATCGTGCGCTTCACCGGCTTTCCGGTCTACCGCATCGGCCACTGGTGGAAAGGCGGGCGCAACCCATACTACGCCGAGAACGTCAAGGAGCAGTTCGCGAACCCCGGTGAGTGGTACCTGGACCGCCCGACGGGGGTGCTGTCATACCGCCCGGTTGATGGAGAGAGCATGGACACCCTCACGGTGGTAGCTCCCCGCACGGACCAACTCGTGATCCTCCAGGGCGACGCGCAGATGGGCCTGAGCGTTGACCACGTCCGCTTCCAGGGCATCACCTTCGCGCACACCCACTGGTCCCTGCCCGATCAGGGGTACAGCTCCGGTCAGGGCATGACCGATCTACCGGCGGCGTTTCAGGCCCGGGTGGCGACCAACTGCGCGGTGGAGGACTGCACCTTCGCGCATCTCGGGGCGTACGCTGTGGAGTTCGGCGGCGGGTGCTCGAGAAACCGGGTCGCCGGCAACCGAATGTTCGACCTGGGCGGGGGCGGTGTGAAGATCGGGGGCGCTGGACCAACTCCCACTGGCAACGTGGTGGAGAACAACGTGATCTCCGACGGCGGCCTTGTGCACTTCTCGGCGCACGGCATCTGGGCCGGCATCACCGACGGCACCGTGATCCGCCACAACATTGTCCGGCGCTTCCTGTACTCCAACATCTCCGTGGGCTGGGCTTGGCATGAGAACCCCACCCCGTGCAAGGACAATGTGGTTGAGGCCAACCACATTCACGACTCCATGATGCTCCTGGCCGACGGCGGCGCAATCTACACGCTGGGTTTCATGCCCGGGAATGTCATCCGGGGGAATCACATTCACGACGTACACCGCAGCAAGTTCGCCGGCAGTGCCCCGAACAACGGCATGTTCTTCGACCAGGGCAGCAAAGGGTTCTTGGTGGAACGTAACGTGATCTACCGTACCTCGGGGAATCCGGTCCGGCACAACCAGAACAGCGCGGACTGGCACACGTGGGTGGACAACAGCTTCGGCGTGACGCCCGATGACCCGGCATTTCCAGCCGAGATCGCTGAATCCGCCGGGCTTGAGCCCGCATACGCCCACCTGGACGCCGAGCCGATCCCCGTCTCCCCCACGCCGATCCTGTCCATGGCCCTGCCCCCACCGCCCCCGCCGGGGCCCATCGTGGACACTTCAGAGCCCAATATGCCCATCCCCGCGTCTGAGAAGCGCGCCATCCAGGGCGCGGACGAGAATGTTCATATCCGCGTAACCGATGAGACCGCCGCCGAAGGACGCTTCAGCCTGAAGTTCACCGACGGTCCGAAGAACGTCAAGCCCTTCTACCCGTACCTGATCTACTCCCCCGCCTTCGACAAGGGCCGGGTGACGGTGAGCTTCGCGGTCCGCCCCGGCAAGTGCGTGAACATCGGCATTGAAGGGCGCACATACAGGGGAGGCGCGTTCTTCAGCGGGCCACTGGTCACCATCGGGCCTGACGGAACGCTCAAAGCGAGCGACGCGTCCCTCGTCAGGCTACCGCTGGATGAGTGGTCGCGGGTCCAGTTGAAGTTCGGCCTGGGCGAACTCACTGGCGAAGGCTTCTCAGTGCGGGTCACGCTGCCGGACGGGCAGGAGTCGGCCGCGCAGGCGGTGCCCATGAAGGACGAGCGCTTCCAGGTGCTGGACTGGTTCGCCTTCCTGTCACACACCACGGCAGACGCGGTCTTCTACCTGGATGACGTGCGCATCGAGAACAATTGAGGCACCGGGCGCTAGGGCGTCGCGCCTGACAGGACGCGGAGATTATCCCAACGCAGCAGGGCGACCGGGTCTGCCGCGGGCGATCCGTCGGGCACGATTGCCCGGGCGCTGATCACCACCGAAAGCGGCTTGCCCACTGCAGGGTCCTGGCCTTCGGGCCCAGTGCGGAAGCGCAGGATGCGGGTACCCCAGTGCGCGGTGCCTCCGGGCGCGATGCTGACCTCGATCTCCGAGCCGATGCGGTCCCGCTCATCCCCGGCGGCAAGGTAGACTTCCCCCAGGGCGCCGCAGTCCGGGGCCAGGGACAGCCCGTGCATCTCGCAAAGCACCACGTACTCGGTGTCCGGCCGCACCGCGCCGATCTTCTGGTACGCCGTCTGTGCGGCGGTATGCCCTTTGTTCAGGTTCGCGCAGGCCACGCCGGTGTAGGTATGCAGCGCCCCGACGGCGATCCACGGACCGCCCTCTTCACCCGGCTTCGCGAAGGGCTTGTCGAAGCCCGGATCCGCCGAGATCGGTTCCGGACGCACCTGCCAGTCCAGTTCACCCGGAGATTCGGGCTCACCGGTGGGCCGGAAGTGCGGATACTGCCCGGTGGCGCGCCAGAGCTCGTTGATACCCGGCGTCCCGGGCCCGCAGGCGTCGAGGTTCACGGGGGGCACGCTGCCCGGAATCGGGGGCAGGCGGTAGTGCCCGCCATGGGCATCGTCAAACATCGCGGGCATCCCCTCGCGGGGGGCCTTCGACAGCAGCGTCCTGCCCCATGCGCGCGACTTGATCTCCGTCCCGTCGCAGGGTATGCACGTCTGCTCCAGTTCAAGCGGGATCTCGATCCCCTTGCCGCGCAAGGGGCTGTCGGGCTGCAGCCGGTAATCCCCGGCCGCAGCGTCCACGAACCCGCCGTCATCCAGCACCTGCTCCAGCGGCAATGCCACCCAGTGCCTGTCGCCCAGCATGACTCTCCGCAGCTTGGGGTCCACGGTGAGCGAGTGGGTATCGCAGTGGCGTTCCATGCGCCAGATCGCCAGCTTGCCGTAGAAGCTGTCCCAGCCGCGCATGAACTTGAAATGGCTGCCCGTGCGGTGGTAGTACGGGAGCGTCCAGACGAACACGTTGTAATCTGACCAGTTGCCCCAGCTGTGCCCGTTGTCTTCGGTGATGCCCACGAAGGACCCCGGGCTGTCGGCGATGATGTTGTTGAGCACCTGCACATTCCGGACAGGCATGAGCGCGTACTCGCCGGGCTCCTTGACACTCTGGTTGTAGTTGCACACCCGGGGCATGCCTGTGACCGTAATGCCCTCCCCGCATCCTTCCAGGACATTGTGGGCCACCAGTGCATCCGAACTGTAGATCCAGACACCCCGCCCACAGCGCCGGAAGGTGTTGTTGACGATTACGCCCCAGCGGCTGATCTCGAAGTAGACTCCCACCGAACAGTCCTCGAACAGGTTGTCGGCGACCAGCACGTTATTGACGTTGATGTCCATCCACAGGGCAGCCTCTTCTTCGTCGTGGAAGTGGTTGCCGATGAAGCGGCTGTCACGCCACATCACCCACTTATTCCCCGCCGACAGGCAGACCACATCGCCGCGCCAGGCGTTGTGGTGGAACTCGTTGCCCTCCACAAGCATGCGGAAGCCCCAGTTGCTCACCATCCCGCACATGCCGTTGTACGCGATCTCGCAGTCGCGGATGGTGCAGTCCTCGCCCGAGACGATGAGGCCGAGGAAGTCATTGTGGGTGATGCGACACGATTCCACGATGCACCGGTTGCCGGAGACGTTCACAGCCTGCTCCCGGGGCCACATGCCGTCCTTGACGTGCCGCACGTCCAGACCGCTCACAGTCCAGGTGCCCCTGAGGTCGATCCCCACGTCCCGAACCGCGACCTCGACTGTCCTGCCATCGGGGCTGGCGCCATCCGGCAGCCAGACGTAGAGGCGCTTCGCCTCGTTGTCGTAGTGGAATGACCCGGCGCGCATGTCGGCCAGGCCCTTGCCCACCCACTGGCGCACATAGCGGAATCCCGTGGCTTTCTCCGCCCGGAGGGGACTGCCCTGGAGCCCGATCTGTTGCAGGGGTTCTTCGTCCACGAACACCATCTGCGCGTAAGTGTCCAGCGGGCACGCGAACACCCCGCGGTGACCTTCGGCGGGGGCTGGGACCGCGGCGCCGTCGCGGATCTCCACCGGCTTCCAGGGGCCCACGATGATATCCGAGCCCTTGATGACTGGCCGGCTGCCCGGTTCGGCGGCAAGAGTGCAGCGGATATCCGTGTCCTCCCACGGCTCCGGCTTCCAGACCACCGACTCCCGGTACGTGCCATCACCCACGAAAATGCTGTCTCCCGGCTGGAGCT